>JAJBVR010000013.1 GCA_020859725.1 Clostridiales bacterium
CTCTTAAAATTGCTCTGTCATTAACCTTATCTTTAAGCTCAGGCAAAGCCTTTTTAAAATCTTCAAATCTTATTTCACGAAGCACTTTTTTCCAAAGCGCTTTTGCAACGCTTTCCATTTCGCTCCTTACAGCGGCATAATCATCGGTTAAATCACTGTGGTTTCCGCCCGTATCCACAATACACAGAGAGTGACCGCTTTTTGAAAAATCAAAATCTACTTTTTTAATGACGGGATTTTCAGTTGATTCAAAATCAATCATAACAAACGTGCCAACCGATGAAGCCATTTGATCAAGCAATCCGCAAGGCTTTCCGAAGAAAACATTTTCAGCGTATTGAGCTATTTTGGCAATATTAACAGCGCTGATGACGCCGTCATTATAAAGATATGAAACAGTGCTGCCGAGCAAAACCTCAAATGCGGCGGAAGATGAAAGCCCGCTGCCGCCGATAACATCGGAAGTTGTAACAGCGTTAAACCCTCCTATTTTATATCCCATATCCTTAATTTTTGCAACAACACCTCTTACCATTGCTGTTGAATGACCGAATTCTCTTTCATCCGGCAAAAGCTTTGAAAGATCGACCACATTCATTTTATGGCCGCTTGATTTTACCCTTACAATATTGTCGTCATTAACGGCGCAAACGGCAACCGCGTCTAAATTAATGGATGCGGCAAGCACCTTGCCGTTATTATGGTCTGTATGGTTTCCGCAGACCTCCGTACGCCCGGGAGCCGATGTAACAATAACGTCTCTTTCGTTTCCGAATATTTTTATAAATTCTTTTATTAGTTCTACATATCTTGGCTTCTGCTCTTCAACGGCGGCGTTGTTAACATAAACCGCTTTAAGTTTTAAATCCATATCGCCGTTTTCAATGGCTTTTATTAATTCCTGTGGTTTCATTAAATTATCTCCTTATATTTATAATACAATTTTATATTTTTCTTTTTGTGAATACATCAGCAGTGTTTTTGTCATCTGCCTTGATTTAATTCCGTAAAAAATATTGAAAATCAAAGTGGTAAGGCCTGTAAAAGCTACTATTATTATCAAAAGAATTATAAATTCCCTTGAAAACGGATTATAAAGCGCTGTACCGATTTTTGTGTAAATATACAATCTCGGCATAAAGCCCAAAAGGCTTAAACAGCAGTAATAAACAAAATCATAATTCATGGAGCCGTAAAGCTTTGACACCATTCCCAGCGGTATAGTAGGCACAAATCTTGAAACTGCAAGTACGTAAGGATTCCCCGAGCCTTTAAAAAGCACCCAGTTTTTTATAAATTTTGCCTGCCTGATATTTAATATCATCATTGCCCAGCCGCCGCCCATCAGCTTGCCCTCTGTATGTTTAACAACAAAGAAAAACAGGCAGAAAATTATATTTATGATAAGTGCGGCGTTTATATCAAATACCATACCCGATATAACGCAAAGCACACTCATCGGTATGGGAAGATGGCATTTTGCAATATAAAGCGCAAAAAGGCACAATAATATTTCCACATGAGTATCAAGACCCGCAATGGCCTTTTCTATTTTTGCCAGCCAATTAATGATAGCGTCAAACCTAACCTCAAGACTTGCCTGCTTATAAAGGCATATAGACAAAAGAACAATTAAAGCTATTGTTATAATTATTATTATGGCGGATATCAAATTAGTTTGATGGCGTTTACTTTTTTTCAAGAGTAACCCTCCCGGATTTTATTAATACTCGTGATAATTTCCCAAAAACTTGAAATTTGGAAGTTCAGATGAAAAGGCGCACAGCAAATCCAGTGTTTTTGTATCATTAATATTCCCCAAAAAATCAGTATAAAAATAATAATTGAAATCACCGTTCTCCGTTGGGCGTGATTCTATTTTGGTTAAATTAAGGCCTGCCATTGAAAATCTTCCCAGCACACGGTATAAAGACCCTGTTGTGTGGGGAACGGAAAAAATTATAGTTATCTTATTGGCGTCTTTTTCTATTAACAGCTTTTTGGAAACAACAAGAAATCTTGTGAAATTATTATTTATATTCTGAATATTTGATTTTAAAATTTTAAGGCCGTATTTTTTTGCGGCGTCGGCAGAACAAACGGCGGCGATATTTTTATTTTTACTTTCAGACACAAATTTGGCGGCCGCGGCGGTATTTGTGTAATTGACACCGGTAAAATCAAAGCTTCTTAAAAATTCAGAGCATTGCGCCAATGCCTGGGGATGACTGTAAACATTTACTATATCTTTATATTCGGTTTCCGGCTTAGCGCACAGACAGTGGTTCACCTCTAACGAATATGCGGCAATCACATAAAATTTATATTTCATTATTAAATCATAAGATTCGTGAACAGAACCCGCCGTTGAATTTTCAACGGGAATAATTCCGAAAGGGGTTTCGTTTTTGTTAACAGCCTCAAACACATCTTCAAATAATTTATAATGAATTAAATCCGCGTTCGGAAAAACATTCAACGCCGCTTCAGCCGCATAGCTTCCCGCGACTCCGGCACAGGCAACCGTTGTTTTACCGAAAAAAATATCTTCATCGCATTCGGAATTTTCAATTAACTCGCGAAGCTCTTTTCCTCCACCTGTTATTTTGTGCTGCAGCGCCCTGGAGGCATCCATTGTGGCGGCAAAAACCGTTGCTATTGTATCACCGTTCTTACCGCATTTTTTATGAACTTCATCAAGAATTTCTTTTTCTCTTTGTTCGTTTAAAACGGGGATTCCCCGCTTCGCCTTATATTCAGCCACTTTTTCCGATATACTCATCCTTTTAAGCAGGAGCGGAATAAGCTTTTCATCTATATCGTCAATTTCTTTTCTTAAATCAAGCAAATCCATTTAAAAATTCCTTTTCATTTCACATCATCATATCAAGAATTTCAAAGGCGCACACACCCTCAATAACAGGCAGCGCTCTCGGTACAATGCAGGGGTCATGCCTACCATTTACAATCAAAGTTTCATCCCTCATAGTTTGAAGATTTACACTTTGCTGAGGAACGGAAACAGAAGGAGTTGGTTTTATTACGACAGAAAATACCAGCGGCGCGCCTGTTGCCATTCCGCCCAAAACGCCGCCGTTGTTATTTGATTTTAAAGCAACTCTGCCGTTTTTAATAAAATAAGCGTCATTCGCCGTGCTTCCTGCCATTTCCGCCAGTTTAAAGCCTGCTCCGAACTGGATTCCCTTAACAGCGGGAACACCGAAAACGGCGGATGCCAATTTGCTTTCCACAGTATCAAACATATTGCCCCCAAGCCCAACCGGCAGGCCGATTGCGGCACATTCTATAATTCCGCCCGCCGAATCACCTTTAAGCCTTGCTTCTTCAATAACAGAACGCATTTCTTTTTCTTTTTCGGGATTTAAAACGGAGAAAAAATTATCTGTAAGCGCTTCAAGCTTAGTCTTTGAAATATTAATTTTATCAAATTCATCATCACAAACAGTTCCGATTTTTAATATGTGGGAGCCTATAGTGATTCCCTTATCAGCCAGAATCTGCTTTGCAACGGCTCCTGCAAAAACAAGAGGAGCCGTAAGCCTTCCGCTGAAATGCCCGCCGCCTCTTACATCATTTTTACCGCCGTATTTAACATACGCCGGATAGTCACTGTGTCCGGGGCGCGGAACCGCCATAATATTATCATAGTCATCGCTTTTTGTGTTTGTATTATTAATAATCATCGCAAGAGGAGCTCCGGTTGTAACGTTATTTAAAACACCGCTTAAAATATGGGGAATATCGGCTTCCGCGCGAGGTGTGGAAGTTTTGTCTTTTCCGGGCGCCCGGCGCTTCATTTCCTTTTCGATTTTCTGCGTATCAAGAGCAATGCCCGCCGGCAGACCGTCTATAACGCAGCCTATTGCCTCGCCATGGCTTTCTCCGAAAACGGAAAGCCTTATATTATCGCCTAACACTGAAGACATTTGCTTTTCCTCCGAGTTTATTATAATCATCAAAAAATTCCGGGTAGGATTTATTTATACTGTTTGCGTCCGTAATAACGGTTTTACCCTTTGCGAAAAGCGCGGCAACTGCAAACGCCATAACAATTCTATGGTCATTATATCCGTTAATTTCCGCCCCGAGCACTTCATTGCCGGGCGTAATAATCATTCCGCCCTCTGTTTCCTCTGCAGAAACACCCGTCAAGCGCAAATTTGAAGCCACCGCCGAAATTCTGTCCGACTCTTTATGCCTTAATCTTTCAGCGCCGGATATAACGGTTTTACCCTTTGCGAAAGCCGCGGTAACCGCAATGGCGGGAACCATATCCGGAATATTCCTGCAATCTATTTCTATGCCGCGCAAGCTGCCTTTTTTACATAAAACACAATTATCCTTTAAAACAACTTCAGCGCCGAATTTACGCATAACATCAACAACGGATTTATCACCCTGTGCGGAATTATAATTCAAATTTTCCAATGTAACTTCTCCGCCTACAGCGGCGGCAGACATAAAAAACGCAGCCTGGCTCCAGTCGCCCTCAACATAATAATCTATATTATTATACTTTTGATTCCCCGGAATAATATAGCCGTTTTTCGTTTCTTCAACGGTTATACCGTAATCCTTAAGCACCTTTAAGGTTATATCAACATATGGCTTAGACTGAAGAGGGGTTGTTAAATGAATTTCCGAATTTCCTTTAATATAAGGCAAAGAAAGCAACAGACCGGTTATATACTGAGAGCTTACATTTCCGTTAACTTCAAAAATTCCGCTTTCAAGCTTTCCGCTTATTTCCATAGGAAGCCCGCCTTCGGTTTTGCATTTCACTCCGTGCTTCGGAAGAAAATTCAGGAATTCATCTATAGGTCTTAAAGGAAGCCTGCCCGTGCCCGTAAAGCAAACGTTTCTGCCCAGCGCCGCCGCAAGCGGAACAATAAATCTTAAAGTAGAGCCGCTTTCCGCGCAGTTAATAATTGATTCTTCTTTTTTAAGAGACTTTAAAGCGCTTTGCGTTGCCCTTATATCCTTTGAATCGCCAAGCGGAGACACTGTTCCCCGAGAAGCCAAAAAAGAGCATATAAGCGCCCTGTGCGCCACAGATTTGCTTGCAGGCATTGACACGCTGCCTTTTAATATTGAATTTTCAAAAGCGGCTTTTTCCATATATTCACTCCTGTGCAAATAAATCTGAAATTTCTGAATAAGGAGTAGGCTTAATAAAGCTTTTACCTATTGAATCAAGCATCACAAGATTAATTCCGTTTCCCGTTCTTTTCTTATCGCTCCCCATGGCGGCAACAATATCTTCAACCGAATGTGAGTCGCTTGTTTTAAGCCCGTATTTTTTAAGTAAATCAGAAATTCTTTTTGAAGTTCCCTTTTCCGTAATCCCTGATTTTTCCCCCGCCGCGCTTATCATAACCATACCTATTCCCACAGCCTCGCCGTGAGAGATTCCGTTGAAATTATACAATTTTTCTATCGCGTGCCCGGCAGTGTGCCCAAAATTCAAAAGAGCGCGCTCGCCTGCTTCTTTTTCATCTTTTTCAACAACTTCCCGCTTTATATTTACACATTCAAATATAAGCTCCTGCAAAAAATCATTCGCGTTTTCACGCTCCAGCCGTTCAAAAAAAGCTTTTGATTTTATGCACCCGTATTTTATAACTTCCTCCATACCATCGCTGAAATAATGCTTTGGCAGTGTTTTAAGCACATCGGTATCTATAAGCACAAGCACAGGCTGGTGAAACGCCCCGCAAAGATTTTTACCCTGAGGAAGATCAACCGCTGTTTTCCCGCCTACGGATGAATCCACCTGTGCAAGCAGAGAGGTGGGAATCTGAACAAAATCTATGCCTCGAAGATAAACAGCTGCGGCAAAGCCTGCCATATCGCCGCATACTCCCCCTCCGAGAGCTACAACCAAATCACTCCTTGAAAGCTGCTTTTCAGCCAGAAATTCAACCATATTAATAACAGACGCGGTTGTTTTTGAGGTTTCACCGGCTTTAAAAATATACGAATATGTTTCAAACCCTTTGGATTCAATGCTTTTGAGCACATCAGCAAGATAAAATGGCGCCACATTTGAATCGGTTATAATCACAATTTTTTTTGCATTTGTGATTTTCGCTATATAATCGCCGCAGGATTTTATAAATCCGCCGCCGATTATAATATCATATCCTTTGCCGGCATTAACTCTTAATTTTTTCATCATCCGATTTCCTCTTTTATCTTATTAGCCTCAGCCATCAAGGATTCCAGAGTTTTTGAATCCTCCGCTTCTATTGCTTTTTTAAATTTTTCCAAATTTGAAGTTAAATCGTCAATTTCCCTTATAAGCGGCTCCTTATTTGCTATAAAAAGCTCGCTCCACATTTCGCCGTTTATTCTTGCCACTCTGGAAACATCCCTGTAGGAGCCCGCCGAAAATCCGGGATGAAACGGCGCAAGAGGGCTTAAAACATATGAGCAGGCAAGCACATGAGCAATTTGAGAAGTAAAAGCTATCATTTCATCATGATGCTCGGGGGTGGTAACAACCGTGCGCGCAAAACGCATTTCATTTGCAAGCTCAACCAATGTGTCAATCTTAGCTTTGGAGGCATTTGTGGGTGTGCATATGAAAGACGCATTGTCAAAAAGATTCGGCAGGCTGTTATCATATCCCGAAACCTCCCTGCCCGCCATAGGGTGAGCGCCTATAAAAGTGAATTTGAAATTATATTTTTCAAGTTCACGGCAAATTTTGGTTTTAATTCCGCAGCTGTCCGTAACTATACTTCCGTCCTTAAACACATCTTGGTATTTTAAAACAAACGGAACAATAGCGTCCGGATAAAAATTTATAAATGTTATATCCGCTTTCGGTATTAAATCGGCAATATCGCCTATTTCATCAACAGCGCCGTCCGCAAGCGCTTTTTTCATAACGGATTCGGTTCTGTTCCAGCCAAGCACATAATGCGAAGTATTCTTTTTTAAAGTTTTTGCCAAGCTTGCGCCGATAAGACCAAGACCGGCAATTAAAATTTTCATATATATGCACATCCCGAACAAATTTAATCTATTATATAATAATATATTAATTAATATAAATCAAGAACGAATTGGTTAAATGCTTATCAAAAGATTAAAAGCGCGGACAGTGTCCGCGCCGTAAATCAAATAAATTTTTGCCGATGTTAGGAATATTTAATTAATACGCATTCAATTATTTTACAAGGCGAACATTTTTAAGCTTGATATTTTCCGTTTCGGGAGATACGGAGCTTCCCTCAAATCTTACAAGCTCCAGATTTTCAACATTTTCCGCGTCAACGGCATATTTATAATTATCGCAAAGATTTCCCCAAAAAGTTTTTGTTTTCATAATCAAAACATCCTTTGCGTATCTTATAAAAAATGCCGAATTATCATACTTTTCAACACCCCAGTCAAGGCACGGCCTTAAATCATAAAAGCCGCACCGCCATTTGCTTGTTTTAGTAAGCTCTATACGGCAGTTTTCAAAAGAAATATCCTCTATAGCATTATCTGCGTTTCCGTGAATAAGAACACCGTTTTCACCCTTTGCCGTAACATTGAAAAATCTGATGTTTTTAATTTTGCCGCTTTTCGTGTTTTCGTCTCTGTTAAAGGTTGTAATCGTAATCGGCTCGGCTGTTCCCCACCAATCGGGGCAGAAACGGCGGGTTTCAATAATTATATTTGAATATGTAACATTTTCAACATTGCCGCCGTCACGGATTTGGATTGAAATACCCCTGTTTGATTTGCTTATTGTGCAGTTTGAAACAATTATATTTCTGAAATCGCCCACTCCCTCCGTGCCTATTTTAACTGCCGCAGAAGTTGAAATAAGCGTGCAGCCGTCTATAACAACATTTTCCGTGGGACCGTATTCACGGTTTCCGTTTGATGTTTTAAGGCAGATGCAGTCGTCGGCGCAGGTTATATGGCAGCCGGAAATCCTTACATTGGAGCAATGGTCCGGGTCAATTCCGTCGCTGTTTGCCACATCAAGGTCATTAAGAATCCTTATTTTATCTATAAGCACATCATCACAGCCCGCCGGATGAAGAGTCCAGAAAGGCGCGTCCTTTACCGTAAAATCCTTAAATGTAATATGATTACTTTTTTCAATATACATAACCGTTGGGCGCGGGTAAAAATCGCCGGTAACATAATATCTGTCCTTGCGCTGAACAAAAGAATGCCCGTTTGCATTTATAACTCCGCCGCCGCTTATCATACAGCCGTCTGCCTCATATCCGTAAATAAAAACAAAGCTTGGCTTGCCCGTAACCGGATTTCCGATAAGAGCGGTTTTAGGGTTATTTGTAAGCTTATTTGGGCGTATATAACCGTCTATATTTGAGGAGGCTTTAATCTCGGCGCCCTTTTGGATGTGCAGGTCAACATTTGCTTTAATTTGTATTGAATCGCTGTAAAACACATATCCGCTTTGAAGCACAACTCTGCCGCCGCCGTTTTTAGCGCAGTCGTCTATAGCGTGCTGAATAGCGAAAGCATCGTTTGAAATTCCGTTTCCCTTTGCTCCGTACTGCAAAACATTATATTCTTTCATTCAAATTTACCGCCTTGTATGAAACCGCGGATAAACGCGCAGTTTGAAAATTTATGACTATAATATATCACACCACCCTTGGTTTGACAAGTAAAATTATATATGCTATTATATAATTGAATTTTGCCTTGCGCTGCCAAGTATTCATTCCAATAGCGGATACAGGGCGGCTTATTTTATGCGCGGGGTAAAAATCACAAATAAAAACAAGCCTCTTTTCAGAGGAAACGCATTTATACCGCGCCCTGCACGCTGCATCAAGGCGCGTTGAAATCTCAGCAAGCAGTTTGCAGCGGAAAGGCTATATAAATAAAATGAAAAAATATTATGTAGTTATAGTAGGCGCGGGTCCCGCCGGAATTTTTACAGCTATTGAAATGATTAAAAAAGGCAGTAAAAAAAGCATTGCCATTATTGAAAAGGGCAGATCCGTTGAAAAAAGAAAATGCCCTAAGGCAAAAACTGGAAAATGTATGAACTGCAAGCCTTACTGCCATATAACGACGGGATTTTCGGGAGCGGGAGCGTTTTCAGACGGCAAGCTTTCCCTTTCATATGAAGTGGGCGGAAATCTGCCGGAGCTTATAGGCGAGGATTTGGCGCAGGAAACCATTGATTACACAGATAAAATTTATTTGGAATTCGGGGCTGATTCGCATATCGAGGGAATAGGAAACCCGGAAGAGGTTAAAGAAATCCGCAAGCGCGCAATCCAGGCTGGATTAAAGCTTGTTGACTGCCCTATACGCCACCTTGGCACGGAAAAGGCGCAGGAGCTTTATTTCTCTATTGAAAAGTACCTGCTGAATCAAGGAATTGATATTTTGTTTGACAGCGAATGTAAAGACCTGATTTTGGATGAAGAAAAATGCCTTGGAATTGTGCTGGAAAGCGGAGAAGAAATTTACGCGGAGCACACCGTTGTGGCAACGGGGAGAAGAGGGGCGGACTGGCTTGAAAAGCTTTGCACAGACCATGGAATCGCCCATCAGCCGGGCACGGTGGATATAGGCGTCCGTGTTGAGGTAAGAAACGAAATTATAGAAAAGGTTAACGAGGTGCTTTACGAATCCAAGCTTGTAGGTTACCCGAAACCGTTTAAAAACAAGGTTAGAACCTTTTGCCAGAATCCGGGGGGATTTGTGGCGCAGGAAAATTACGATAATGACCTTGCCGTTGTTAACGGGCATTCGTATAAAGAGCTGAAAAGCCAAAACACAAACCTTGCCATTTTGTGCTCACACAACTTTTCGGTGCCTTTTAACCAGCCGATTGCATATGCGCAGAAGGTGGGCGAATTAACAAATATGCTGGGTGACGGGCATATTCTGGTTCAGCGGTTCGGCGATATTTTAGAGGGCAAAAGAACCTGGCAGAAGGAGCTTTCGCAAAGCAATCTTAAGCCTACCCTTCCGGACGCCGTTGCAGGTGATATAACCGCCGCTATGCCATACAGAGCGATGACGAATATAATTAATTTTATTCAGGCGATGGACCACGTTGTGCCGGGCTTTGCAAGCCCCGAAACCCTGCTTTACAGCCCGGAGCTTAAATTTTATTCAAACAGAGTTAAAATGGATACGGATTTTAACACAAACATTAAAGGGCTTCACTGCCTGGGAGATTCCAGCGGATGGACGCGCGGCTTGATGATGGCATCTGTTCACGGAGTGCTTATGGGCAGAAAATTGGTGTAAAAACCGAATTTATTACTTATTAATATTTTTAAAATAAAAATTTAAATCCTCCTTTAGCAAAAAAACAAACCGAAATCAAACTGCTGCAAGAGTTTGATTTTCAGATATGTTTGATTTGCGGGGAGGATTTTTTATTTTGCAAATAAAATAAGGGACGCTTAAAAAGCATCCCTTAAATTACTAATTAAATTTAAAAATCAAAATTCAATTTATTTTATATTGAAACAAATTATTTCAGTCTGCAAATGCACTTGAACCGTCATTATTAGCAGGGGGATCGAAGGAGTCGAAATCACCACCGTCAGTTTCACTGGTTCCTGTCATTATATCAACAACATTAAAATATTTTATTTCAACAATCGGTTCTGAATAAATTGATTTCATTCGTAAACCTCCTCGCTTTCAGTTTATGGTTTACTCCCGGGGAAAACCCCAGGGAGTAAACAAGTATTAATATACGATATAAATATTAACTATATGTTAATGAATTGTTAATTAGCCATTAATATTTATATTCTTGCAGAGGAGCATAGTAAACTTCTGGTTCTCCGCTCTGATTCTGAACAATGATGTAAGGACGTGCATAAGCGCTGCCTGTTTTTGATTTAACACCGAAT
>JAJBVR010000105.1 GCA_020859725.1 Clostridiales bacterium
GTCTGATTTTGAAAGATTTCTATTTATCATCCGGAAGTTTTTTCAAAAATGAAATTAAAAACGGCAGAGATATTGCCGCCGCCAAAACATATGCTGCCGGCTGCGCGATTTCAAGGCCGAAAACACCCGCAAAATTCGGCAAAATAAGAATCAGGGGAATAAATAGGAGCCCGTTTTGGGTGCAAGCCAAAAAGAATGCTCTGCCGCTCTTTCCGATACTTTGAAAAGTCATATTGGCAACCATAATAGTTGAAAGAAATATCATAGAGATACAAACCATTCTGAGCGCGGCGGCGCCTATTTCCAAAACAGATTTTTCATTTCTGAAAAGGCTTATAATCCGCGGCGCAAAAATAAAGCAGACAAAAGATAATACCGCAACAACTGCAGTGCCGAAAGCCCAGGTAAATTTTACTCCTTGCTTTACTCTGGAATATTTTTTTGCTCCGTAATTGAATGATGAAACAGGCTGAAATCCCTGACCTATACCAATGCAAATGCTGAAAATTAAATTGGAGCATTTTGAAACTATGCTCATGGCGGCAATACAGGCGTCACCGTAAGCGGCAGCCTGAATATTGAGCGCCATTGCCGAAACGCTGTTAAGTCCCTGCCTTGCAAGGCTCGGAAGCCCGGTTAATACTATATCTTTTATAACAATCGGCTTAAGGGAAATATACTTTAAAGAAATACGGCTTTGCGGCTTTTTTCTTAAAAAAGCGGAAAGCAGTATTATCATACTTACATATTCGGATATTGCGGTTGAAAGCCCTGCTCCGGCAATTCCCATATCAAATTTGAAAATAAACAACGGATCAAGCAGCATATTAAGCACTCCGCCGGCTGTAAGCCCTATCATTGCAAGAGACGCCATACCTTCGTAGCACAGAATGTTATTCATTACGCATCCTGTGGTCATAGCCGGTCCTGAAATCAGTATATACATACCGTAGATTTTTGCATAAGGCAATATTGTTTTGGTGCTCCCCAAGGTTTTCATAAGCGGAGTAAGGAAAATAAGCCCGAAAATCATAATAAGAGAACCGAAAATCAATGCAAGAAAAAAATCCGGTTGAGGCATATTTTCTTGCATCGTTAATTTTTTTGGCGCCAAGGTGGCGGCTTATACAGCTTCCGCTTCCGTGGCCGAACATAAATCCAAACGCCTGTAAAATTGCCATAAGGCTGAATACAACACCTGTTGCCCCGCTGGCGGAAACATCTATTTTTGAAACAAAATATGTGTCCGTTACGTTATATATTGTTGTAATAAGCATGCTTATTACTGTGGGAACTGCCAAAGAAACAATTAATTTGTTAATAGGCGTTTCGGTCATTTTTTAAACTGAGCCGCTGCGGATTTTAACTTTTTGTTTTCATATTCGGAAATATCAGTATTATTCATATTCAATCACTTCTTTTTCTTTTCGGTAAATAAACATCAACGCGAAAACAATCACAAGTGCCGCGCATGGAAATAAAACTGCCTTTTCCAACAGCAAATCGGTTACGGCGGCGCCTATTGAAGCTCCCGCTATAAAAAACAATATGATTCCAAAATAATGGAAAGACGAAATAATTTCTGTTTTATTTTTTTCAGTAAAGTATTTAAATAAATGTTCTGTGCCGCTTCTCAGATTCCCGGTGCACATTGTTGTAGCTATGGCATTGCCGTTGATTTGCCTGAAGCTTTGCACCTGAATGGAGCAAACAAAAGAAACAAGGGCATTTGTGAAAACATTGTTGCTTTTTTCAGACGGCACAAACGCGATGATAAAAAGCACAATAATTTCGAATAAAATTGAAATCTGGCGCCAGTGAATGGCTTTGCTGTTTTTATAAAATTTTCTGACCGTCTGAGCCACAAGAACTCCGGCGGCAAAGCAGAATATAGGAATTAAATATTTAAGAGCATGGGAAAATTCTTTGTTTACAAATTTAATTCCCATTAAAACTATATTTCCCGTTTCCGCATTCGCAAAAACTCCTCCCCTGCAAATATATGTATATGCGTCAAGAAATCCTCCTACCAATGCAAGTATGGAGCCAAGCAAAAAGGAATCGGACATTTGTTTTTTCTTTTCAGTTCCATAATCATCACCTTTAATCGGCTTTAATTTTACCACTTTGACGGTATGTTGTAAATTCTGAATTTTATTATTTCTGCGCTTATTTCTAAAAAAATAAATAAATGTAAAAACAAAAAATATTAAAACAAAAAACAGCCGCGTTTATACGGCTGTTATGCGGGTGATTTTTTAACTTTAAATTATACTGTAATTTATTCAGTTGTTTTTTCTATAGCGGAAACAGGGCAGTTTGCAAGCGCCTAATCGGCGCTTGCCTCAAGCTCGGAATTGATTTCAACATCTTCTTTGGCATGGGCGGCGCCTGCGTCTGTTAATTCAAATATTGACGGACAGGTTTCGGCGCATAATCCGCATCCGATACAATTTTCATTTACAAAATATTTCATTTTAATTTTCCTTTCTGAAATTTATTATTAAATATTTTTTGTATCATTCTGCGGATTATGCATAAAAAATCAGTGAAGCAAATTTTTGCTTCACTGAAAAAATTATTTATACATAGGTCCGTAAACAGAACACGCTCTGTAGTCTGCCGATTGTGTATCTTCTGTTCCGAAAGCGGACCAAGCCTGAGGTCTGAAAATTTTTGATTCGTCAACATTATGCATATTTACAGGTATTCTCAGCATAGACGCCAAAGTTATAATATCGGCGCCTACATGACCGTAAACGGTTACTCCGTGGTTAGCGCCCCAGTTTGCCATAACGCTGTAAACATCTTTAAATGCGCCTTTTCCTGTTAAATTAGGAACAAACCATGTGGTGGGCCACGATGGATCCGTGCGCTTATCTATTATGCTGTGAATTTCATCAGGAAGATTTGCCGTATATCCCTCCGCTATCTGAATAACAGGACCTATGCCGTCTATTATATTAACTCTTAGCATTGTAACGGGCATTTCGGCGCGGCAGCGGAAATGGCTTGAAAAACCGCCCCCGCGGAAATATTCGTAGTTTGCTCTGCACCAATCCGTAGCGTTTAGGCAGGCTTTAATGTCCTCATTTTTCATTTCCCAAAACGGTTTCATACAATTATTGCCGTTTTCATCCTTGCTTGCGCCGCTTCCGTCCAGCGCCGTGGCTCCTGAATTTATTAAGTGAATAAACCCGTTAGCGGCAATTCCGCCGGGCTTTTTCCCCGTAACGCGTTCACAGGCCTCGGGGCTCCAATATGTGCGAACATCATGGAAGCACGGCGCCGTGCCGGAAACAAGTGTGCCTATCATCATTGAAATACCGTTTAAAGTATCGTTCTCCGTAGCAAACGGGGTAGGAGCTTTCTGGCCGTTCCAATCAAATGTTGAAGCCATAATCGCCTCGGTGAAATCGGCGTTGGGAAGCCAATCCGTCCAATTTCGCTGCCCTTGGAATCCGCCTGCTACCGCGTTTTTGCCAAGCGCTTCTTCATGCCAGCCCATATCGTTAAGTTTTTTGTTTCCGTAAAGTATATCACGGATAATAAGAGTCATTTTGGTTATAAATTCCCAGTCTTTCTCAGGCGGAACAACCTTTGACTTTTTGATTATTTCAGGTAAATCCTTGCCTTCATTCAGGTCAAAGCCCTCTTTGCAATTTTCTTTAACCCATTTTAATGCCTTTTCATATTCGTCTTTATCAAAAATATCAAGCGTTATTCTTCTTACTATTTCAGTCATATCAACCCATTCGGCGCGTATTCCCAAATATTTTTGAAAAACATCGGCGTTGCAGTAGCTTCCGGCGATTCCCATTGCTATTGAGCCTATGTTAACATATGATTTGTTTTTCATCCAGCCAACCGAAACAGCGCAGTGGGCAAAGCGAAGAATTTTTTCGGAAACATCCTGCGGTATTTTCCGGTCATTAATATCCTGCACGTTTTTTCCGTAAATCGAAAAGGCCGGAAGCCCTTTTTGTGCATAAGCCGCCATAACCGCGGCAAGATAAACCGCTCCGGGCCGTTCCGTGCCGTTAAATCCCCAAACTGCCTTAATTGTGTTTGGGTCCATATCAAATGTTTCCGAACCGTAGCACCAGCATGGAGTGACGCTTAGGGTAGCAACCACGTTTTCCCTTGAAAACCGATCCGCGCACGCAGCGGCTTCCGCGCCTCCTCCTATTGTAGTTTCGCTTATTATGCATTGAACGGGGGTTCCATCCGGATATTTTAATTCTTTGCAAATAAGCTCTGCCGCGGCTTCGGCCATTCCCATAGTCTGCTTTTCAAGGCTTTCTCTTACGCCGCCCCAACGCCCGTCAATTACAGGCCTTATTCCTATTTTCGGATACAACATAAATTTTTCTCCTTATTATTTTATTATTTTCACAAATCTGCTGTATGCCGAATCCCATTCTTCGGTATGCAGCGGATTATATGTTTTTATTTTTTCGGATTTAAGTATGATTTCTCTGCCCTCATCAATGCTTTTAATTTCCTTCATTGCAATAAGCTGCAAAATAATATTTCCAAGCGCGGTTGCCTCAACCGGGCCTGCCAAAACCGGCATATTTATACTGCTTGAGGTAAGCTCACATAAAAAAGAATCCTTTGCGCCTCCGCCCAAAAGGTGAAGAGCCTCAAATTTTTTGCCGGTGCATTCGGAAATCTGTTCAAGTGAAAATCTGTATTTTAATGCAAGACTTTCATATATGCAGCGAACAGTTTCACCGATTGTTTCGGGAATTTCCTGATTTGTTGCTTTGCAGTAACCTGCTATTTTTTCAGGCAATGACCCGTGAGATGAAAACAAATTATCATCTGGATCAATAAAGCACTTAAAAGGCTTTGCGCTTCTTGCCTGTGTTTCCAAATCGTTGTAGCTGTATTTAACTCCATTTTCGGAGTAATAACGCCGTGTTTCCTGAATAAGCCAAAGTCCGCTGATATTTTTAAGATAATTTATTTTCCCATTTGCTCCCAATTCGTTTGAAAGCTCCAGTTTCATACTTAATTCTGTTAACACAGGTTCGCTGAGCTCACATCCGATTAAAGACCAAGTTCCGCATGAAAGAAAAGCGGAATTGTCTTTTAAACATGGCATAGCGGCAACGGCGCATTGAGTGTCATGGCCGGCAGCTGCTATAACCTTTATACCTTTATATTCTCCTGTTATTGAAGCGCTGTTTATAAGAGGAGGAAAAATATTACTGTTAATATTAAATGCATTTAAAACCTTTTTACTCCAATTTTGATTTATAGGATTTAACATTTGCGATGTGGAAGCAATGCTCTTTTCACAAAAGGCTTTCCCTGTAAGCAAATACGCAAATAAATCCGGCATAAAAACAACAGATGCGGCTTTTTTTAAATTTTCATCGCCTATAAGCTGAAACAGGGTGTTTATACTCATTATCTGATTACCCGTTTCGGCGTAAAGCTCGTTTGCACTTAATTTTTTTAACGCGCGGTTAATGATTCCGCCGGTTCGGCTGTCCCTGTAGCGATACGGCAAATTTATCAGTTTGCCGTTTTCATCCAAAAGTCCGTAATCAACTCCACAAGTGTCAAATGCAAGCGCGTCTGCCTTGCCCGCTTTTTTTATTGCCGTGTCTATTTCATTTAAAATCATGGGCACATTATGGTGTATATGCCCGTTAATCTCAACCGGAATATTATCAAAGCGGTGAATTTCCTCATAAGTAATTTCCCCGCCGCTGTAAACGGCTTTAACAGCCCTTCCGCTTGAAGCTCCGAAATCGAAAGCAAGCGCCGTTTTCATTTAACCACACCCTTTTTTAACAGCACATTGGCACAAATTGCTTTTTCGCTTGTGGCAATTATAAGAAAAGCATTTTTTGCCCGTTCATAAAATGCAAATCTTTCCATATATTCAATTTCACAGTTATTAGGTTCATATTTATTAAGAATGTTTTTGTAGCTGTTCCAGATTTTCGGAACCGCGCAGGTATCGCCTTTAACCACTTCCATCAGCGCCACCGGCTTTTCCGTGTAAGTATCAAGAGGAATAAGCTGTAAAACAGCGGCTAAAATTTCCTCAACTCCGTGCCCGTCCGCACGTATAACGGCGGAATTTTTGCCTATGCTGTGGCAAGGAAAATTTCCGTCTGCGATAACAAGCTCGTCGCCGTGACCCATTTGAGCGAGTGATTTAAGCAAATCGGGAGAAATGATTTCGGGTATTCCTTTAAGCATATTTTAATCCTTTCAAATATTATTTTTATCATCATTATCGGTTTTGTGAAGCATCTGATCATCGGGATTAAATACTTTATATCCCGGATGCCTGCCCGTAACTCTGTAATATCCTCTTAAATCAATAAGCTTTTTGATATTATCGCGGCTTATATCTCTGCTTCCCCCTAAAATAACGGCGTTTATAGTGATTTTTGCCCAAAGCTCAAGGCTTTCCATTCTGTAAAACGCTGTCATTACATCGCTTCCCACCGCAAGGGCGCCGTGATTTTCCAAAAGCATAACATCATGTTCTTCAAGATACGGCTCTATTGCGTTGGGCACCTCAACTGTTGAAGGGGTTCCGTAAGGGGTAAGAGGAACAGAACCTATAACGGCAACATCTTCTATCATATTGTACATATCCATTGCCTTATGGGCAACGGCAAAACCGGTTGCTCCGGGCGGGTGGGCATGTATAACGCCGAAAACATCTTCGCGCTTTTCATAGCATTTAAGATGCATTTTTATTTCACTTGACGGCCGGTATCCGTCATTCGCCTCAAGAATATTCCCTTTTGAATCCAAAAGCACAAGCTTTTCGGGCGTTATAAATGATTTGCTTATTCCGGTGGGAGTGGCGATAATGTTTCCGTCGTCAAGCTTTACGCTCACATTGCCGTCATTAGCGGCAACCCATCCAAGCTGCCACATTTTATGGCAAACATCACATATTTCATCCTTGATTTTGTTTATATTTTGCATTTTTAACTCCTTTCAGACCGGCATAAATTGACTTTTTCAATATAATATGCTAATCTATATTTGTATTATATTTCATATTTTTAATATTTGCTTGGCGTATTATAGCTTGTTTATATAACAATATTCACTTTTAGAGGGTTTTTATGAATTACAGCAGTCTTTATGAAAACAAAAAAAGAGGAACCTTTGATTTTCCTATAGAACTGTATTATGTTGACAACGCATCCGCCCGCTATCAGATGCCTCTTCACTGGCATTTGGAATATGAATTGATTTTAATTATGAAAGGTTCATTTGAGCTTTCGCTGGACGGAAAAACTTTTTTGCTTGAAAAAGGCGACTGTGCCTGGATAGGCGACGGGGTTATTCACGGCGGTATACCTAATGAGTGCATTTATGAGTGTGTTGTTTTTGATTTGGGAACCTTGCTTAACGATACTCCGGTTTGCAGGGAAAATGCCTCTGAGTTTCTTGCTGATGAAAACGGAAACACGGGAATTTTCAGAAGGGGAAGCAAAGAGGCTGAATTAGCGGATAAAATATTCGAGGCCATGGAAACAGAGCAAAAGGGTTATGAATGGATAACCGTGGGGCTGATGTGGCAGCTTATGGGAGCAATTATAAGCTTTGAAAGGAAGCCTGTTTCCGTTTATAAAAATCGGGATAAAGTGCTTAGGCTGAAAAACGTGCTTATATATATAAGGGATAATTATGAAAATTGTGTTTCCTTAAACGAGCTTGCCGGCGTTGCCGGAATGGCTCCCAGATATTTTTGCAGGGCGTTTTCGGATATGACGGGAAAAACACCCATAGAATATTTAAATTTTTACAGAATTGAGCAGGCGGGTGAAAAGCTTGTGCGTACAGACAGCTCGGTAACCGAAATCGCTCTTGACTGCGGATTTAACGATATGAGTTATTTTTCAAAAACTTTTTCAAAATACAAAGGCGTTTCGCCTTCCGTTTACAGAAGCAAACAGCCATTTGAATATTGAATCTATTTAATTGACATTGTATTTTCTATTTGTTAGAATAATTTATATATAAAATATGGCAAAGGTGGTATAATTTGGATAATTACGGCGCCGGTCACAGAAAAAGACTTAGAGATAAATATTCGCTGAACAGCGGCAGCTTGGTTTATGATTATGAGATACTTGAACTTTTGCTTACATATTCAATACCCAGAAAAGATGCTAAGCCGATAGCGAAAGAGCTTATAAAGCATTTCGGTTCAATAGATAATGTTTTAAACGCTTCGATAAGGCAGCTTAAAACCGTTGGCGGGATAGGCGAAAACACGGCTGTGCTTATATCTCTGATTAAAGAAATAAATTTAAGAGCCGAAAGGTGCAAAGTGAAAAATGAGATATATCTTGGCAATTATATGGACGCGCTTAAATATTTTAAATCGCTGCTTTCAAAAGAGCCGGTGGAAAAATTTGCTTTGGCGTGCCTTGATAATTCAAACAGAATAATTGCCTGCCATATTATTGCAAACGGCGATGTTAATCACATTGATATTAACCCGCGTGTAATTGTAGAAAATGTTTTGCTTGACAATGCTTCAAGAATTATAATTGCTCATAATCATCCCGGCGGAAAGGCTCAGCCCTCCGCAAACGATATTAATTTTACCTTAAAGATTAGGAATACCATGCTCGATTTGTGCGTTGATCTTTCTGATCATATAATTATAGGCGAGAAAGAATCGCTTTCAATGAGAAATTCTTATCATTTTGCAAAATTCTTTTATAAAGACGATTCTGTTGAAACCGAATAAGAATAATATTAAAATAAATGTGTGGTGAAAATATGCGGAATAATTATTTGCGGTTAAGTGAATCACTTCAGTCAAAAATAAAGCAGGACAGAAAAAACGGAGTTGTTAATCCAAACAGATGCGATGATTCCGAAGCGTTAAGAAGGGACGCAGACAGGGATAAAGCAAGCCTGTGGCGCCCCGCGTTTGTGCGTGACACGGAAAAAATTCTTCATTTGCCGTATTATAACCGATATGCAGATAAAACACAGGTGTTTTCCTTTTATAATAATGACGATATTACCCGTCGCGCGCTTCATGTGCAGCTTGTATCAAGGATAGCCAGAAATATAGGAGCGGTATTGGGGCTTAATTTGGATTTGATTGAAGCCATTTCATTGGGGCACGATATAGGGCATACTCCTTTCGGCCACGCGGGGGAAAGATTTTTAAGCCAGCTTCTTTATAAGGAAACCGGCATGTATTTTAATCATAATGTTCACAGTGTAAGGGTGCTTGATAAGCTTTTTTCCAGAAATATAACTCTTCAAACATTGGACGGCGCTTTGTGCCATAACGGCGAATTTGAGCAAATGGAATACAAACCCGCTTACGGAAAAACCTTTGATGAATTTGATAAGGAAACAGAAGACTGCTATGTTAAAGGAAAATCAGCTATAGAAAAGCTTGTGCCTTCAACTCTTGAGGGATGTGTTGTTCGTATTTGCGATATGATTGCATATTTGGGAAAGGACCGCCAGGACGCACGAATTGCGAAAATAATTGATAATGATTATCAGTTTAAAAGCGGAATGGAAAATTCATTTATAATTAACAATCTTACTGTTGATATAATAGAAAACAGTTATGGAAAGGATTATATTCTTTTAAGCAATGAAGCGTATAATATGCTTAAATCGGCAAAGCTGGAAAATAACAGGGTTATTTATCAGAATGAGGCTATAAACAGTCAGTATAACGAGATAATCAAACCAATGTTCAGCGAGTTATATTATAAGCTGCTTAATGATATTATAAATAAAAATGAGGAATCAATAATTTACCGCCATCACATTAAATTTATTCTTCAGTCTAAAAAATATTATTCACAGGATGATTATCTTGCTGAGGAACCAAATCAAATAGTGGCTGATTTTATAGCCAGTATGACGGATGATTATTTTATAGCGCTTCACGAAAAATGCTTTCCGAACAGTAAATATAAGATTAAATATAAATCATATTTCAGCAGTGATAAAAAAACATTCTGATATATAAAAGAAGCTTTATGTATTAAGCTGAATAAAAGCTATTGACTTGTATGATGCGAGCGTATATAATATTTTTGCCGAATAAGCGGTGGAGTCTTATAAATCCTATTTATTCGCATAGGCGGCTTGGTAAAGGTTGTATTGATTTAAGGCAGAAATCCCAAAGATTTTGCCTTTTTTGTTTTCCGGCAGTTTTATTTGCGTTGTTTAAATTAAGTATTCAGCTGCAAAAAGAATAATTATTGTTTTTGGAATAAAAAGCCGTTTTATTCCAAAAAATATATAAATCTGTTTTTATGAACAAAAAACAGTTTTGTTATTAAATTTATTAATAACAGGAAGTGGCTTTTATGTGGTTTTTATTTGCTCTGTTATCAGCAGTGTTTGCGGCGTTAACGTCTATCCTGGCAAAAGTGGGAATAGACGGTGTTGGCTCCAATCTTGCAACCGCTGTAAGAACGGTTGTTGTTGTGATTTTGTCATGGGTTATGGTATTTATAACAAAAGAGCAATCCGGAATTTCATCAATAAGCAGAAAAAGCTGGATTTTCTTAATACTTTCCGGCCTTGCAACCGGAATTTCATGGCTTTGTTATTATAAGGCGCTTCAAATGGGCGAGGCTTCAAAAGTGGTGCCTGTTGATAAGCTAAGTGTTGTTATAACTCTTGTGCTGGCATTTGTTTTTCTGCACGAGCAGTTTACGGTTAAATCCTTTTTCGGAGTTGTATTGATAGGAATAGGCACAATTTTGCTTGTTATTTAATAAAAAGTTTTATGAAAAACATTAAAATTTTTTTATTTCGTAATATAATTTATTGAATGTTTATC
>JAJBVR010000052.1 GCA_020859725.1 Clostridiales bacterium
CATTTATATATCCGTTAAGATTAAAATAGCTTGCGGTTTCCGCTATTCTCAGATAAATTTCCTCTCTGCTCATATCTGTATTCTGAAGCGAAAACGCGAGTTCGCCGAAAACGGTGTCCGTAACGATATTGCTTTCAACATTTTGATCTACAAATCCTATTTTATTTTCTTTTTCCGATATACTTCCCGTTAAATTTCCCGCAGGAGCGATTTCCTTTTTAAGGAGGCGAAGCAGGGTTGATTTCCCGCTGCCGGATTTACCGCATAAAATACAAAATTCCCCCTCGGCAACACTGAAATTAACATTGCTTAGTGCATATCCCATGGAAAGAGGATACGAAAAGGTCAAATTTTTGATTTCGACAGCGCCCATTTAATATTCTCCTTTAAATCAACGGCAAACGGAATGAAAGACATAAAAGCAAAAATCACGAATGAAGCCGAGCTGAAATTAACAAATTCAAGTTGATCGGCGTAAACAAAATCGGAAAATCCTAAAAATTTAAAAATAAGCGATGACACAAACAAGAGGCATATTATAAAAAGCAGAACCGCGTCTGAAATTCTGAAAGAATAGCGGGAGCAGAACTTTCTTTTGCCTTTTCCGAAGCCCCTGGATTTCATAGTGTTTGCGGTTTCTATACTTTTTTCAAGAGAAATTGAAATCAGCGCGGAAAACCGCTTTGCCGTGTTTTTAACACCTTTAATATTTTTTCCGAGTCCCGTTTGAGCCTGTGTAATTTCATCAGACCACTTATTCATTTGCGGAACAAATCGAAGCGCCATTGAAAAAAGCAAAGTGATATTGGGAGCGGCTTTTCCGAAAACCGCCGTAATTTTATCGCTGCTCATAGCGCTGCTGTATGCCGAAAACCACAATATTACACTGCCGAGCATCAGACCCGTGCACAGTCCGTAGCTAAGAGATTCGGCGGTAAAATTAATTTTTCCCACCGAAAACAGCGTTGTTTTTCCGTAATGGCTGAAAATCATATTAAATATTCCCACAAATATAATTACGGGAAAAACAAATTTTAAAAGGCTTTTTATTTCCGGCAGTCCACGGGTTTCTGCAATATATAAAAACGCGCCTATAAAAGAGACGGCAAGATAAGCCGGATTTATAAATATAAGGCTTATTATTATTTCTGCTATAAAAAAGGAGAAACCGACAAGGGGATGAAATTTTGAAAATCTATCCATATCAGTTCCTCCGAAAAATTTAAAATTCTATGCCCAGTCTGGCGGAAATTCCCTCGTCAAAAGGGTACTTTTCTTTTTTCATATTGGTGATATAATCAGCCTTGTCAAAAAGAAAATCATTTTTAATATGCCCCGTTATAACATATTCCTTTTCAGAATCAAAATCCAGCTTCTCTATTTCGTCCTTATCAAAAAGTGAAACCGCATCCAAAAATTCATCCAGCACAATTACATCGGCGCTGCTTGAAAACGCGTCTTCCACCGCTTTTCTTACCCATTTTGAATATTCGTCTTTTTCCTGCCTTGTCATATTAAACAGAAAAGGCACGCTTTGAGGACTTTCATAAAATTCTATATCGCACAAAGCAGTTCTTTCGCTTGAAGAATTATCTTTAAGAAAAGAAACAAAAAGCACCTTTTTTTCTGCTCCGCACGCTCTGATGGAAAGTCCCAAAGCAGCGGAGGTTTTTCCTTTTCCGTCTCCGTAATAAATATGAATCATCTTATTCTCACATCCTGTTTTGTTTGAAATCTGTAACCGAATCTGTCTAAAATATGCATTTTGTTAAGGGCAATCATCGTGCCCTTTGCCACGCACAGCTCCGCCCGCGGAGCTATTGACACATCAACACCCAGAGCGTTGGAAAACAGTTTATCAATACCGTATATTTCAGAACAGCCGCCTGTAATTATTACGCCGTCATTAGTTATATCAGCAACAAGCTGAGGAGTTGTGCGCTCAAAAAGCAGCTGTGCCGCGTCCGTAAGCTCCTGAAAAAGGGGTATAAGGCATTCATAAATTTCATTTCCGCTTATTTCAACCACTGCCGGCATACCTGAAAACATATCCCTGCCTTTTGCCTGCATACTTATGCTTTCTTCACGGGGAACAGCGCTTGAAATTCTGTTTTTTATTTCTTCCGCCATTCTTTTGCCGATTAAAACACCGTATTTTTCACGCATATACTTTGCTATTTCATCGTCAAAATGATTACCCGCCACGCGGAGTGTGTCAATCTGGCTCATACTGCCCTGGCTGATAACCGCCATATCGGTTGTTCCGCCGCCTATATCAATTATAAAAGTGCCTGTTGGCTGAAGAGGATCTACTCCCGCTCCGAAAGCCGCGCAAAGAGGCTGCTCAACAAGGCAGGCGGATCTTGCCCCGGCGGAAATTATAACCGATATAAGCGATCGCCTTTCAACATCCGTGGCAAGCGCGGGAACAGCCGCGACAACTCTGGGCTTGAAAATACTTTTTTGAATGATTTTATTAATAAAAAACTGCACCATTTTCTGAGCTATCGAATAATTGCTTATAGCCCCGTTCAAAATAGGCTGAATAACCGTAACTCCGTTTGGTTCTCTGCCATCAAGATAATATGCGCGCCTGCCGGCATAAAGTATTTTTTCCGTTTCGGTATCATAGGCAACGTATGACGGTTCATTTACCACCACACCTTTGCCCGGAACGGAAATAACTATTGAACTTGTACCCAAATCAATGCCCAAATCATAACCAAACATATCTTCATTCCTCAAATCAAACTATATATAAATGTTACTGTATTAATCCGCTGTTGTCAACCTTTAAAAAATGCAAAAGGGCGCTGTAGCGCCTGCTTTTTTTATCATTTTCAACCATTGATTTAACAGTAATTTCGTTTCCTACCAGAACAATAAGGCTTTTAGCCCTTGTAAGAGCAGTATAAAATAAATTTCTGTATGCCAGCTTAGATGGAACCGAAAGCACAGGCATTACAACACATCCGAATTCCGAACCCTGGCTTTTATGCACTGTCATAGCATAAGCAAGCTCCAGCTCAGACGCGCTTTCAAGGGAGTACATAGCTTCTCTGTCGTCAAATCTTACATTTATTATATCCGCCGGTATATCAATTCTCGTAAGAATGCCTATATCGCCGTTAAACACTCCCGAACCGTTCTCATTACTTTTAAACCACGGCACATCATAATTATTTTTCACCTGCATAACCTTATCTCCCTCTCTTAATATGAAACCGCGGTTATGCAGCTCTTTTTTACTTTTACCGGCAGGATTTAAGCGCTTTTGAAGCATAATATTTAAGCTTTGAGAGCCTAAACCGCCTTTTTTACCGGGGCAAAGCACCTGTATATCATTAACAGGGTCCAAACAGTACGCTTCCGGCAAACGCCTTACAACAAGATCAACAATTTTATCTTCCGCAAGATAATATGAATTTTCCCTAAGCAAAAAGAAATCGCAGTTTTCACCCGTACCCGATAAATCGGGCATTTCTCCGTTTACCACTTTATGTGCGTTAGTTACAATCCTGCTTTTAAGCGCCTGTCTGAACACCTTATCAAGCGATGTCACAGGAATCATATTGCTTTCTGTAAGATCTTTAAGCACATTTCCGGCGCCCACGGGCGGAAGTTGATCCTTGTCCCCCACCATTATGAGCCTTGCATGAAGCGGCAAAGCGTCAAGAAGTTTGTTAAACAGCCAAACATCCACCATTGAAAGCTCATCAACAATAACGGCGTCTGTATCAAGCGGATTTTTCCTGTTGTAAACAAAAGATGGCTCTTCCTGCCCGTCTTTATATTCAACCTCCAACAGGCGGTGAATGGTTTTTGCCTCAAAGCCCGTAAGTTCTGTCATCCTCTTTGCGGCTCTTCCCGTGGGAGCTGCCAGCACCACATTCATTCCGCGGTTTTTCATAAGCGTTATTATTCCCTTAACGGTTGTTGTTTTTCCCGTTCCCGGGCCGCCGGTAAGAATAAGCAGCCCTTTATTAACCGCTGTTTCAATGGCAATGCGCTGCTTTTCATCAAATTCAATATCATTTGATTGCTCAAAGGCATAAATTTCACTTGAAAATATTTCTGTTTGGGCAGGAGGATAACTTACCATAACCTTTATTCTTTGCGCGATTTCCAGCTCGGAATTATACATATCCGGAAGAAAAAGAAATTCTTTTCCGTCTATATCCTCGCTGAATATTTCCCTGCCCTGCAAATTATCATCAACTGCTTTTTCAACCTCATCCTCTGAGCATTCAAGATAATTAACCGCCGTTTTAACAACGCTGAATCTGGGCAGGCAAGTGTGCCCGTTTAAAGAATTATGTTTCAAAATCTCCACAACAAGCGCTTTGGAGCGTATTTCAACAGCGGGCTTAAAATCTGAATTTTCAGTCAGCTCCTCTGCTCTGTTAAACGAATATATTTTGCGATTTACAAATTCATAAGGATTTTCGCAAAACACATCATAAGCGTCCGCATTATAAATTTTATAAGCGGCAAAAGCCTCCTTTTGAGTAAGACCCGCGTCCGTAAGTTTTTTCATAATATCGCGGGAGGCAAATTTTTCTTTAAAGCTGAGCTGTATGCTGCGGGCTTTATCTTTGCTGATTCCCTTTAATGAAGCAAGCCTGTTTACATCATTCTCAATAACATTAAGACTTTCCGCTCCGAACGCCTCAACAATTTTAAGGGCAGTGGCTTCACGAACCCCGCTGATTATTCCGCTTGAAAGGAAACGGAGTATTCCGGCAACGTCGGACGGCATTGTAAGTTCAGCATATTTCGCTTTAAACTGCCTGCCGAATTTCGGATGCACGGACCATTCGCCCCTGAGCAAAACCTCCTCACCCTCCGAAACAGACGCAAAATTTCCAACCACCGTTACCGGCTCCTGATTTGAAGATATAACCATAACGGTGTATCCGTTTTCATTATTATGAAAGGTTATTTCCTCAACCGTTCCTTCAAGATTTTCTTTTTTTCCAGACTCCATATTCATCTCCGTTTTCGGCTGCGGCAAAACCGTTCATTTCTCAGTATACGATAAAGCGGCTTTTACTTTGCATAAGAGAGCCGTTTGATTTTTTATTCAGTGATACTGTCTGTAGTGATATATTCAACTCCAAGCCCCGCCAAACGTTCAGCGGCGGAAACGTCATTTACCGTCCACGCTCCTACAGACATTCCCGTATCAATACACTTAAGTATTAATTCATCTGTGTTTTCTTTTTTGGCATAATTAAAATCAATTCCGCACTCTCCGCCTACTGAAAGAGCGTTTTGAATTTCATCATCGCTGATTTTCTGAACAAGATACCAGCACGGCAAATCAGTTAATTTACGCATTTTTTTCAAATTATCAAGATGGAATGAAATAAAAACGGGTTTAACCTGGCTGTATTTATTTACCGAAGATATGATTTCATCATAATGCTCCGTATTGTTTTTGCCTTTTAATTCAATAACCGGAATCATATTATATTTAACGCACAAAGCAAGATATTCATCCAAGGTGCATACTTTCAAATCTGTATATTCTTCTATATTAGAACCGTTGTCAACAGTTTGCTCTAAAAGTTCCTGATATGTATGGTTTTCGAGATTAGTAAGACCATCCATCATTCTGTAGGTAACCGGATCGTGATGAAGCACCCAAACTCCGTCCGATGTTCTGTATATATCGCATTCTGCGCCGTAATATCCTGCTTTTCCCGCTTCCTCATACGCCGGAGCCGTATTTTCCGGGGCAACGGCCCGAAACCCGCGGTGAGCAATAAGCTTAACATTTGCGTTTGTTTGAGAAATGCTGAAATCAGGAGTTTTGCAGTACCAATTCAGCACGCATAATCCCGCTGTAAGAGCCGCCGCAAGAAGCACAGCCAGAAGCGAAACAACAATAATTATTATTTTTTTCTTTTTGCTAAGCCTGCTTTTCTTTTCGTTACTCATTATCAATATCTCCTGCAGATTCATTTTCATTTGAAGGGGATTTAAGAATTTTTTCATCATCAACAATAAAGCTGCCGTTTATCCATTTGCCTTTTATGCCCTTTGCGGAAGCCCCCAGCTGAAAATGAAGCTGAGCAATGCCGAAATCAATACTTTTATCTGAATACGGCTCATCAACGCTTCCGGACAGAATTGAATTTTCATATCTGAATTTAACAGGGCGGCGGTTAACAGAGCTTGGCGCTTTTTCAACCTGCTGCATTGCAAAAACAAATTCATCGGGAAGCTTTTTATCGCAAACCTCAAACATTTTTTGATACGGCTTGCTTTTCTTATGAGTGGCATTATACATAATTTTTTCTTTAACACTTTTGCTTTTTGAAGCATATCCTAACGCAATAACACAGTAAAGTCTTATTCCCTTGGGCAAATCCAGCTTTTCAAGCACTTTGTTTTCATTATAGCTTCCTACCCAGCAGGTGGCTATTACATGATAGGCACACTGCAAAACTATGGTTTCTCCATAAAAGCCGCAGGCCTCCCTTGCCGCAATGCTGTCCCCGGCGCAAACCGCGATAAGGCTGGTCTTTCCGGAATGAATGTTAAACGCGAAACGGGCGTCATCAATAAACACAAAATTGAGATTTGCCTTTTTATTAACATATTCCACGAGTTCCTTTATAACCTCTTTAGCTTCATTTTCAAGGCCGTTGTTCTTAAAGGTTCTTCTGGAGCATCTTATATCAATTGCTTTCAAATATTCTTCATTAGTCAATTCATTCACCCCAATTATCAATAACTGAAATTAAGCGGTCATATTGCTTTGTTGTAATATTATCCGGATGAGCCATCAGCATACGCTTCATTGCAAATTCGCTGTTAACCGTCCAAACCGAAAGCTTATATCCATTCGCGTGAAGCACATCCGAAAGCTTCGCCCCCGCGTACTTATAATTGCAGTTTATACCTATCGCGCCTGTTTCCTCCAGCAGATTCAATATTTTTCTTTGATAATCACCGCTGAAAATTTTCAATCTTGACGGCTGATAGTTCAAATAATAAGCCATTCCGGAGCACGATGATTCCTTCAGCGCTTTTATATTAAGATGATCTATTCCCGTTAAAAAAGAGCGCTCCAGAAGATTATATTCAACAAGCATATCATAAAGGGTATTAAGTGTTCTTGCTTCTTTTATATCAATATTAATAAAGCAATCATCCTCTTTTAAAAGCTTGAACACATCTGAAAGGAGAACACCTTCGCCGTTTGTAACAATTATATCATTACTTATAACAAGTGTTCCGTTTGGCCTTTGCCTTATATCGATTCCAATTACTTCCGCATTATTCTGAATTGCCGCCTGAATTGATTCCAATGAATCCTCCTGAGTGTCAAACGCTCCGGTACGCACGGTAACAGTAAAATCATCCATAAAAGTTAAAGTTCTTTCACTGTAGCTTTTTGTTATGGCATAATTTGCAACACCTAAAACAATAATAACCGATATAACAAAAGAAACAACCTGATATAAAAAGTGCTTAGCCAAGGTTGGAGTCATATTTCTTTTAAGGAATTTTTTAAATCTTTTCCACTTGGAAATTTTCGGCGCCATATAAATAATACCCCTTGCGCAAAAAAGGCATTAAAAAAATGTTTAATGCCCCTTTCCCGAAAAATCAATCTTGTTTGCTGCCTGAATAATTAGGAGCTTCCTTAGTTATATAAACATCATGCGGATGGCTTTCAACCAAACCCGCACCTGTAATTTTAATAAATTTTGCATTCGTGCGAAGCTCACTTATATTATGGCATCCCACATATCCCATACCGGCACGCAATCCGCCCATCATCTGGAACACGGTATCTCCTACAGGTCCCTTATAAGGAACTCGGCCCTCAACCCCTTCGGGCACAAATTTTTTGGTACCCGTTTGGAAATATCTGTCCGCCGAGCCCTGATTCATTGCGCCGAGAGAACCCATACCGCGGTAAACCTTAAACTGCCTGCCCTGATAAATTTCCGTTTCTCCCGGAGATTCGGCACAGCCTGCTACAAGCGAGCCAACCATAACCACACTGCCGCCCGCGGCAATAGCTTTAACAATTTCACCGCTGTATTTTATACCACCGTCTGCAATAATGGGAATCGAATATTTGTCCGCTACCTCAGCGGAATCATAAATAGCGGTAATCTGCGGCACTCCTATACCGGCCACAACACGAGTGGTGCATATGGAACCGGGGCCTATGCCAACCTTAACCGCATCCGCGCCTGCTTTAATAAGAGCTTCTGTGCCCTCGGCCGTTGCAACATTTCCTGCGATTACGGAAATATCCGGGAATGCGTTTTTAACACTGTCAACCGCTTTAAGAATATTTTTTGAATGCCCGTGCGCCGAATCAAGAATCAAAGCGTCTATCTGTGAATCTGCAAGCGCTTTAGCGCGGATAAGCATATCGTTTGTAACCCCTATTGCCGCCGCGCACAGAAGCCTGCCCTCTTTATCGCGGGCGGTGTTGGGATATTTTACACTTTTTTCAATATCTTTTATTGTTACAAGCCCCGTAAGCTTTCCGTTTTTATCAACAAGAGGAAGCTTTTCAACCTTGGAAGCCATAAGAATTTTTTTTGCTTCTTCAAGAGTTGTTCCAGCCATAGCGGTTACAAGCTTTTCCTTAGGAGTCATTACAGCGGAAATTTTAACGGAATAATCCGTCATAAATCTCATATCTCTGTTTGTTAATATACCAACGAGTGTGCCGTCCTCCTCACAGATAGGAACACCGCTTATTTTATATTGGCGCATTAATTTTTCAGCGTCTGCCACAATATGATTGGGAGAAAGATAAAAAGGATTTGTTATAACGCCGTTTTCAGACCTTTTGACCTTGTCAACCTCCATTGCCTGATCCTCAATGGTCATATTTTTATGAATAACACCGATGCCGCCCTCACGTGCTATTGCAATGGCCATATTGGATTCCGTAACAGTATCCATGGCAGAGGTCATAAGCGGAATATTAAGCCTGATATTCTTTGTCAGCTTTGTTGAAAGATCAACCTTATTCGGAAGAACATCGCTTTCCGCCGGAATAAGAAGAACATCATCAAAAGTAAGCCCATCTTTAACAAATTTTGCACCGTATTCGCCCATATATTATCCTCCTTAAAAATAATATTATATTTAAAATATAATATCACAAATACATATACTTATTCAAGCCTTATTTTCAACTGCCGCAACTATTTTTTTTACAGTTTCTTCAATATTCTCATTATCGCATTCTATTGTTATATCGGCATATTTTTCATACAAAGGCAGGCGCTCTTTATACATATCCTCAAGAGAAGAGCCGTGCTCAAGCACAATACCGCGGGTTTTTATATTGCTTATTCTTTTTTCCATTGATTCAAAGCTTAAATGAAGATAAAGAATTTTGCCGAGAGATTTAAGATGCCGCATAGCTTTATCGCTGTAAACAACGCTTCCGCCGGTTGCAATTACCGTTCCGCTTATTTCAAGCGACAGCACTGCATACTCTTCCGCGGCTTTAAAGCCGCTTATTCCTTTTTCATTAATAATATTTTGAAGGCGTTTGCCCTCTATACTTTGAATCAAAAGATCAGTATCAAAGAAATTTTTAAGAAGCATTTTTGCCGCCAAAACTCCGCAGGTTGACTTTCCGGAGCCGGGCATTCCTATAAGAATAACATTTTCGCTGTTAATATAACCGTTTAAATTCATTTATTTTCAACGCCTGCCTTTTTGCATATTTCAGCCATTTTGCATTCGCCGCGTTTAGGGCTTCTCGCGGAGCAGACATCCCTGCCGAAAAGCACTAATCTGTGGCAAAAATCCGAGCCCTCCTCAGGTGGAATGATTTTTTTAAGGGCAAATTCTATTTTTTTAGGGTCTTTTTCGGCAACCAAACCTATTCTGTTTGTTATTCTTATGCAATGAGTATCAACCACTATGGCCGCTTTTCCGTAAACATCGCCCACTATCAGATTTGCCGTTTTTCTGCCCACTCCCGGCAATGTAAGCAAATCATCAATATTATCGGGAACCTTTCCGTTGAAATCAGAAAGTATTTTTTGAGCCATGCCGACAATGGATTCAGCTTTATTTTTATAAAAACCGCATGAATGTATGTATTTTTCAACATCTTTTACATCGGCATTTGCAAAATCCTCTATGCTTTTATATCTTTCAAAAAGAGCCGGTGTAACCATATTTACTCTCGCGTCCGTGCACTGAGCCGAAAGCCTAACCGCAACCAAAAGCTGAAAAGGGCTTTGTGAAGCTAGAGAACACAGGGCATCCGGATATAATGCTGGTAAAATTTCGATGGCTGTTAATGCTCGTTCTTTTTTCG
>JAJBVR010000081.1 GCA_020859725.1 Clostridiales bacterium
GAGTCATTCTTTTTCGTCTTTTTGACTGTTGCACTTACATTGTATATTCACCTGTATAAAAATTTTGCGAATCAAAACAATGAATTTTCAACAGCGGAAAAGGCAAAGCTTTTGATGCTTTTAAATTGCGCCGTGAAAATCGGAAATGATAAATTCTCTCTTTCCACTGCGGCTGAAATGCTTGTACAAAGACTTATCGCTTCATTTGAAACTGATGAAGTCAAATTAAAACTGCCGAATTTATGTGATATATCTTTTTTGATTATGATTAGATTTATGAGAATGTTAGTATTTTTTGATTTGCCGGTGAAAGAAAAATCAGAGCAAAAAGCGGCAACTAAATTCAGAAATTTTTTAATTAAAGACGGTTATTTAATGCTTCAGTATTCTGTTTATTCCAGAGTGTGCTGTGGATATGATTCTGTAAAGACCCATGAAAAAAGGCTTAAAAATCATATTCCTCCAAACGGTTCTGTAAGATTGCTCACTATTACTGAAAAGCAATATAATTCAATGGAAATTTTGCTAGGCGAATTTAAGCAAAGTGATATCCCTGCTTCGTATGAGCAGCTTACTTTGCTGTAAAAAAAGAGAATGAAGTGATTATTTTATTTCACTTCACTCTCTTTTTATTCCAAATTTTCTTGATATTTGGCTGTGTGCCTAATTTTTCGTGTTCCATATTATACCATACCAAGAAAAATTAGTGAACTACAACTCGACTTGTAACTATAATAGCCGTTCTGCTATTATACATACCAAGAAAAATTATGGAACTACAACGATAAACCGCACAGTTAAGCCATTTTAATATTATACCATACCAAGAAAAAATAAGCAAATAAAATAAATTTTAATAGGCTTTTCAGCAAAGTTGTATTATTAAAAAATCGTGGAATGATTATTCTTCAAGCTTATAATCTTCTGAATCGGTATCATCAATTTTTTCTTCGTTTTTAATTATGCCGTTTTCATCCTTGGAATTACAATCATTATTTTTTGTTTTTAATACAGAGTGAATAATTAAAATTACCGCTGTAAGAGCCATAATGCAAGCGGCGGCAATTAAAATTTTTGATTGAGCGGATAATTTACTCTTCTTTTCAACAACGGAAGAACTGCCGCTAACTATGCTTTCATCAGCATTGTTATCACTGTTGCCTTTTATCTCTTCATAGCTGTTTTCCGAATATTTATAGGTATAATTATCAGCGCCGGAATTGTTTCCGGAATATTTAAATTTGGTTGTTTTGCCGGCTTTGCTTTTATCTGAGGTTTCGGAATTTGAAGATTTATTTCTTTTTGTTGTTTTTCCGGAAGTCGCTTTGTTTTTTTGATTCTTCATCTTCCGAATTTTTCGGAGTCAAAACAATGTTATCACCGAAAATCGAATATCTTCTGCTGTTAACAGATATTGAAATTTCCGCAAAACTGTTTGATTGTTTTAGATTTTTATCCGTAATTTCAATAATGAAATAAATTTCCTGCCCTGCTTCGCTAGCGTTTAAAAAATTGCTGTAAATATTTATTTCGTTATTCTCTTTTATAATTCCGTTTTCATCAAAAGAAACGTAATATTCATTGCCGTTGTTTTTGATAACTGCATCAATAAAAACGGAATTATTATCAGGCTGTAAATGAATTTCACTGTAACTCAGATGAGCATAAAAACAGCTGCCGTCTGCAAAATACTGTAATAATCCATTGCAGTCATCGTAATTTATTATTTTTACGTTTGCAGAACTGTCAGAATACCATTCAACGGGGTCTAAATATTCAGTGTCAGCGGCAAATGAATTTGTGGGAACAGCGACTAATACGGCAAAAATATATAAACATACAGTAAACTTTTTCATTCCGGCACCAGCAAGTCCTATTCAAAATTTTATATATTGAGAAAATATTATCATTTCATTAATACCTTTGTCAACATTTCACAGGCAGAAAACTGCTAATTTTGCATAAATAATGATAAATTTGTGAAAAAAATGTTTGTTTTTAAAAAACATTGATTATTTGAATTGATTATTTGATTAAAATAATTTTAATAAATAAAGGTAAATTTTTAGTTAGATTTTTACTTTGGCTATTTACTTTATTTATAAAATATATTATTATATTAGCAGTGCATTCGGGTATTTGCCCGAAAATGTTGTACGGAGGTAAATTGATGAGCAATAAGTATAAAAGAATTTTGCTTAAGCTTTCCGGTGAAGTTTTGGCCGGAAATAAAGGTACTGGTATTGACGGCGATACAGTTGTTAAAATTTGTAAATCCGTCAAGGCTGTTTCGGATCTTGGAGTTGAAGTGGGAATAGTTGTAGGAGGAGGAAATTTCTGGCGCGGAAGAATCAGCGACGGAATGGACAGGGCAAGAGCCGATCATATAGGAATGCTGGCAACCGCAATGAATTCTTTGGCGCTTTGTGACGCGTTTGAGCAGCTTGGCGCTGATGTAAGAGTGCAAACCGCTATAGAAATGCGCCAAATTGCCGAACCTTATATAAGAAACAGGGCAATACGCCATCTTGAAAAAGGCAGAATTGTTATATTCGGATGCGGAACGGGATCGCCTTTCTTTTCAACGGATACAGCCGCCGCGCTTAGGAGCGTTGAAATAAACGCCGATGCTCTTCTTAAGGCAACTAATGTGGACGGAGTTTATAACAAAGACCCGAATAAATTCGGCGATGCGGTTAAGTTTGATGAGATCACTTTTAAAGAAGTAATTAATATGGATCTTAAAGTTATGGATTCAACCGCATTTTCTCTTTGCAAAGATAATGATATGTCGATAATTGTGTTTAATTTGGATAATCCTGATAATATTATCAAAGTTGCAAACGGTGAAAATATAGGCACAACAGTTAAAAATTAATTTTTATAAGAGAGGTTTATTTTATGGAAGCGTTATTTGCCAAAACAAAAGAAAAAATGGAAAAATGCCTTGACAGTCTTGACAGGGATTATAAAGCAGTGCGCGCGGGCAGGGCAAATCCTGCCGTGCTTGACAGAATTTCGGTTGATTATTACGGAACACCCACACCTATAAATCAAATGGCGGCTATAAGCGTTCCGGAGCCGCGCACGCTTATGATTCAGCCCTGGGATATTTCTTCTTTAAAGGAAATTGAAAAAGCCATTAATACTGCTGAAATAGGAATTAATCCAAATAATGACGGTAAAGTTATCCGCCTTATTTTTCCGCCTCTTACTGAAGAACGCCGCAAAGAACTTGTTAAAAATATTTCAAAGCGCTCTGAGGAGGCAAAGGTTGCAATCAGAAATATTCGCCGCGACGCTATGGATGATTTAAAGAAATTGAAAAAAAACAGTGAAATCACAGAGGATGATTTAAAAGACGGCGAAAAGAAAATGCAGGATATAACGGACAGTTATGTTAAGCAAACAGATGAAATGGAAAAAAAGAAAGAACAGGAAATACTTTCAATTTGATTATGTTTTGCGCCTGTGGTTTTCGTTTAAAACACAGGCGTCAGTTTCAGGCGGAGCGGTTACTCCGCCGTTCTGTCATTTAAAAGGAGATTAAGAATGGCGCTTTTCGCGAAAAAAGAAACTCCGAAAGCTGAATTTTCGGTTCTTCCGAATCATATCGGTATAATTATGGACGGAAACGGAAGATGGGCAAAAAAAAGAGGCCTCCCGAGAACGGCGGGTCATAAAGCCGGTTCGGAGGTTTTTAAAAAAATTGCAAAAGAATGCGGAAGATTAGGCATTAAGGAAGCCACCTTTTATGCTTTTTCAACAGAAAATTGGAAGCGGCCGAAAGAAGAAGTAAACGCGTTAATGGGTCTGTTTAAAGATTATCTTATTGATGCCGAAAATGATTTAACGGCAAGCGGAAATATCAGGGTAAGATTTATCGGAGAAAGAAACGGCATTTCACAGGAGCTTTTGCATCTTATGGACGAAGCGGAAATTGAAACAGGAAAAAGAAACGGTACGCTTGTGAATATCGCGGTAAATTACGGCGGAAGGCAGGAAATTGTTTCAGCTGTAAATAAGCTTATTGCAAACGGGAAAACAAAAATTACCGAAAATGATATATCCGATTCTGTTTATACAATGCCTGACTGCGATTTGATTATCCGCCCCAGCGGAGAAGAACGTCTTTCTAATTTTCTTCTTTGGCAGGCTGCTTACAGCGAATTTTGGTACAGCGATGTGCTTTGGCCGGATTTTAAGGAAAAAGACCTTCATTCGGCGCTTGCCGAATTTGAAAAAAGAAACCGAAGATTCGGCGGTTAATTTATTTTGGATTTATCGTGTTTTAATAAATTACCTTAAAATTGAAAGTTGGTGCTTTTTTATGAAGCAAAGAGTTATAACGGCGTTTGTTTTGCTTTTAATATTGGCGTTTGTTGTTTGGCAGATAAACACGCCGGTTTTTGCAGCGGTAATTGCTTTTCTTTCTGCCGTGGCTGCAAATGAAATTATGAAATGCGCCAAAGTAAAAAATAAATTTATTTTATATACGGGCACTGTTTTTGCGGCTTTTGTTCCTTTTTTTTCCGGCTCCAAGGTTATGGAACCGCTTGTTTCCGCTGAAACGTGGGGAAATATAATATATTCTGTTCCGAATATAGTTTATATTATTGCAGTTGTTCTTATTTTCTTTCTTGCAATGCTTAAAGGGTATTCATACACAAAATTTGAGGATGTCACTGTTTCTGTATTCGCCAGTGTAATTGTTCCTTTTGGATTTTCCGTGTTTGTAAGGTTGAGGGATATGTATATAAACGAGCAGTTTGGGATTTATTTGATTTTCTTTGCCCTGATTTGCGCTTTGGGAACAGACAGCGGCGCACAGCTTGGAGGAATGGCTTTCGGAAAGCATAAGATGAGCCCGAATATAAGCCCTAAAAAAACTGTTGAAGGAGCGGCGTGCGGAATCATTTTTTCATTAATTCTTAACGCGGTTGCATTCGTTCTTTATAATCATTTTGCCGATGCAAAAATTGACGCCGCAGGCGCAACGGTTCTTCTTGTTTGCAGTGTTCCCGTTTCATTTATGGGTATGATGGGCGATTTAAGCGCATCGGTTTTAAAGCGTAATTTTAAAGTTAAGGATTTCGGTAAAATATTTCCCGGCCACGGCGGCGTAATGGACAGATTTGATTCGGTTCTTTTTACTTTGCCCGTTACATATGCTATGGCGCTTGTTGCTTTCACAGCCTGATAATTAAATTGTATAAACCGAAGCATAAACATTTTTGCACCGCTTAACAGGAAAGGATATTGCGTTTATGAAAAAAATTTCAATTTTGGGTTCTACCGGTTCAATCGGCACTCAGTCGCTGGATGTTTGCCGTATGCATGGTTATGATGTAAAATGCCTTACAGCAAATACCGATGTGGATAAAATGGAAAGTCAGATTCGTGAATTTCATCCTGATCTTGTTTGTATGATGGATGAGAACGCCGCCTCAGATTTAAAAGCAAGGGTTTCAGATACTTCGGTAAAGGTTTTAAGTTCAATGGATGGTCTTATTGAATGCGCCGCTTACGGCGCGGCGGATGTTGTGCTGAATTCCGTTGTAGGAATGATTGGACTTATTCCTACCCTTGAAGCTGTAAAAGCAAAAAAAACCATAGCGCTTGCGAATAAAGAAACGCTTGTGGCAGGCGGCAGTCTTGTTACAAATCTTGCAAAAGAAAACGGTGTTTCAATTCTTCCGGTAGACAGCGAACATTCCGCAATTTTCCAGGCCTTGCAGGGTTCGCCTTGTAAGGAAGCCGTAAAAAAAATAATTTTAACCGCGTCCGGAGGTCCTTTTTTCGAAAAAAAAGAAAGCGAGCTTGAAAACGTTACCGCGGCGGATGCGTTGAAGCACCCGAATTGGGATATGGGCGCTAAAATTACAATAGATTCTGCCACTATGATGAATAAAGGCCTTGAATTTATCGAGGCAAAATGGCTTTTTGATATGCCCAATGAAGATATTGAAATAGTTATTCACCGTGAATCTGTTGTCCATTCGGCAGTAGTGTACAGTGATAATTCAATGATTGCTCAGCTTGGGGTTCCGGATATGAGAATACCCATTCAGTATGCTTTAACATATCCGCAAAGAGAACCAAGCCATGTGGCTCCGCTTTCGCTGCCCGATTACGGAAAATTAACCTTTTTTGAGCCTGATTATGAAACTTTTAAATGTATAAATGTTTGTAAAAAAGCCATTGAAAAAGGAGGGCTTTATCCTGCCGCCGCAAACGGCGCGAATGAAGAAAGTGTTAAACTTTTTTTAAACGGTAAAATTAAATTTACCGATATTGCATATCTTAATGAAGAGGCAATGCTGAAAGCGCAGGATAAAAAGCATTTTACTCTTGAAGATGTGCTTGAGGCGGACAGAGCTGCCAGGGATTATGTAATAAATAATTATTAATGAGGCGATTATGTGAGCATTTCATCAATTTGGAACACGGTTTATCCTATTTTAATTGCAATATTGTTTTTTGAGGTAATTATAATTATTCACGAAGCAGGGCATTTTGCTGCTGCAAGATTGATGAAAATTAAAGTTAATGAATTTTCAATAGGTATGGGTCCGAAAATATTCTCTTTTCAAAAAAGGGAAACAAAGTATTCCCTGAGATGGATTTTATTCGGCGGCTATTGCTCAATGGAAGGCGAGGACGAAGATTCGGATTCTGAAAATTCTTTTTCAAAAAAGAAAGTCCCCGCTAGAATGTTTGTTGTGGTTGCCGGGGCGTTTATGAATTTGGTTTTGGGATTTATCCTGATTTTATGTATTGTGTGCGGTCAAAATTTGGTCGGAACTCCTACTGTTGCTCAGTTTGAGGAAAACGCACCCAGTTACCAAAGCGGTTTGAGAGAAGGGGACACTATTAAAAGCATAGACGGAATGCGTGTTTATACTTCCACTGATGTTCAAACAGGCTTAAGCAGGTCGCCCGATAACACAGTTAAAATGGTGGTAAGCAGAAACGGATCGGATGTTACACTTGACGTTGCTTTTAATATGGATGAATATGAGGGGCAGCAGTATATAAATATGGATTTTTGGCTTTTAGGAAAGCCAAAAACTGTAGGCAATGTAATAAAAAGCGCCTGCGGTGAATTTGTTTCCTACACAAGAATGGTTTTCCTTTCTGTTCATGATTTAATAGCTGGAAGATACGGCTTGTCTGATTTAAGCGGGCCTGTCGGAGCTGTTTCCGTTGTTTCAACCGCTGTTAAAACAAATTGGCTATCTATGGTGCGAATAATGGCGCTCCTAACTATTAATATCGGCTTGTTCAATCTTTTCCCTATTCCTGCGCTGGACGGATGGCGGTTCTTTATGCTGCTCGGCGAAGGCATTTTCAGAAAAAAATTGCCCGCAAAATGGGAATATGCTGTAAACGGCGCAGGGCTTGCTCTTTTAATGCTTCTTATGGTTGTGGTTACGTTTTCGGATATAACTAAATTATTTTAGCTTTTAATAAATAAAGGTGATGATTATGATTAACAGAAGAACTGCAAAAAAAATAAAATTGGGAAATACTTATATCGGCGGTGATTCGCCTATACTTGTTCAGTCTATGCTGAATATTCCGGCGGAAAACATTGACGGCTCCGTACAGCAGGCTAAGGAATTGGCAGCCGCAGGTTGCGGGGTTATCAGATTTGCCGTGCCCGATGAAAAGGCGTTGGATTTGATTGAACCTATAAAAAATGCTGTTGACGTTCCGCTTGTTGCGGATATTCATTTTGACTACAGATTGGCAATAGGCGCGGCAGAACGCGGAATTGATAAAATCAGAATTAATCCCGGAAACATCGGTGATGAATCAAGAGTTAAAGCCGTTGCCGATATATGCAGGCAAAAGGAAATTCCTATAAGAATAGGGGTAAACAGCGGAAGCCTTGAAAAACATATTTTGGCAAAATATAAAGCTCCTACCCCTCAGGCAATGGTGGAATCGGCGCTTTATCATGCTTCGCTTCTTGAAAAATTTGATTTTAATGACATTGTTATATCAATAAAATCTTCGGATGTTAATACAATGATAAGCGCTTATGAACTTGCAGCGCTCAAATGTGATTACCCGCTCCACCTTGGTGTAACCGAAGCCGGCACGGAAAGAATGGGAATAATAAAATCCGCAATAGGTATAGGCTCTCTTCTTACAAGAGGAATTGGAGACACCATCAGAGTAAGCTTGTCCGACGCGCCTGTTAAAGAGGTTTTTGCGGGATTTGATATTCTTAAAGCCATAGGGTTGAAAAAAGATTGCCCTTATCTTATTTCCTGCCCAACCTGCGGAAGAACAAAAATTGATTTGATTGGACTTGCCAAGCAAGTTGAGGAAAGGTTAAAAGACTGCAAAAAGCCGATTAAAGTGGCGGTTATGGGATGTATTGTAAACGGACCGGGCGAGGCTAAGGAAGCCAATATCGGTATTGCCGGCGGAGACGGAAACGGTCTTATATTTAAAAAAGGAAAAATTTTAAGAAAAGTTCCCGAAAGTGAACTTCTTGATGAATTGATGAAAGAGATAGATAAATTATAATGAATTTGTTTAAAGATTATTTTTCTGATTATGTGGATAATTTTCAACTGTCAAGTCTTGCTGAGTCTTCTATAGCGCGGTTTACCGTCAGCCGGGAGTCCAGGGAGCTTTCAATTATTTTAACTCCCCCCGAGCTTGTGGATTATTCTGTGTTTAAAAGCGTGGAAGAAACTATCAGAGAAAGAATGAATCTGAATAAAGTAAGCATAAAGCCAAGATACATAAGCAGTTTGTTTGAAACCGCGTATTTTCCAAGCATAGTTGAATTTGTTAAAAGAAAAAATTCGGCGGCAAACGGATTTTTTGATTCCGCCGATGTGGAATACTGTGATAATGAAATAAAAATTTCGCTTAAAAAAGGCGGTTCTGATATTCTTTACGCACAAAATGTTGATAAGGATATTCAAAGTGTTATTTTTGATTTTTTCGGTATTGAAGCAAACATAACATTCACACAAACAGAAAATTTTGATATTGAAAAAGCTGTAAAGGAAGCTGTTGAAAAGAAAACAGCAGAGCAGGAAAAAGAAAAAGAGGAGCGGCTGAAAAATGTTAAGCACACTCTTCTCGGAGATTTGCCTATTTATATAGACACACAAAGAATTATATTCGGAAAAACTATAAAAGAAAAGCCAAAGCCCATAAAAGATGTACAGATAGATGACGGATATATAACCGTGTGGGGAGATCTTCTGAAATATGATGCGAAAGATACTAAAAGGGGAGACAGCAAAATCTTTTCCTTTGATATTTCCGATTACACTTCTTCCGTAACGGTAAAGATGTTTGACGGCAACAGAATAATAGAACCGATTATAGATAAAATCGCGGCGGCAAAAACACTTATAGTAAGCGGCAGCTATCAGTATGATAAATTCGCAAATGAGTATGTTTTACGCCCAAACAGCATAGCAACCGTTATGAAAGCTGAAAAAGAGGATAACGCGCCGGAAAAAAGGGTGGAACTTCATCTTCATACATCGCTTTCAACTATGGATGGAATTTCATCTCCCACTGCGCTTGTTAACAGAGCCGCTAAATGGGGTCATAAAGCAATAGCCGTTACAGATCACGGAGTTGTTCAGGCTTTGCCGGAGGCAGACAGCGCCGCTAAAAAAGCGGGAATAAAGCTTATATGCGGTATGGAGGGTTATCTTGTTGACGATGAGCTTTATCCTGATTTTATGAATATGAAGCTTAGAGATTTTAAGCGCTATCATATAATTTTTCTTATTAAAAATCTTGAAGGCAGAAAAGTGCTGTATAAGCATATATCAGCAAGTAATGTTAAATATTTCAAAAACAGGCCTTTGATTCCGAAGTCCGTGTTGAAACAGCGCAGAAACGGAATTATAATAGGTTCCGCCTGCGAGCAGGGCGAAGTTTATCAGGCGGTACTTGCGGGGATGCCTGATGATGAGTTGGAAAAAATCGCCTCATTTTATGATTATCTTGAAATTCAGCCGAACGGAAATAATGAATTTATGCTGCGTACCGGAAGTGATGAATATATAAGGAACAAAAGGGGCGAAGAAAGAAAAAATCCTTATTGGCGTGTTAATACACATGAGGATATAATAAATATAAATAAGAAAATAGTTTAAATTGCAGATATACTAGGTAAAATTAA
>JAJBVR010000181.1 GCA_020859725.1 Clostridiales bacterium
TTTACTTATGTTCTGTTATTTATTATCTTCTTTTTAACAACCTCATAAAAATTATCAGGTTTTATTTTAACAAGCCTTGCTTTATATTCGGAAAGTGATACTCTTATAACGGATTCTTTTGAAATTTCAAAAGGTTCCTGCCCGTCACAGGTTAAAACCGCGTTATTTTTGACATCGCTGTAAATCATAATATCCAGTTTGCTTTTTGAATTCACAACAATACTTCTGTCCATAAGAGAATGGGGGCATATCGCCGTGGCAACAAAGCATTCCAAATCCGGGCTTAAAACAGGCCCTCCTGCCGCAAGGGAATATGCTGTTGAGCCTGTGGGTGTGGAAATAATAATTCCGTCTGCTCTGGTTTCAAGGAGCTCTCTGCCGTCTGAAGTAACTTCAATATCAATAAGCCGTGCAAAAGCGCCTCTTGTAGCAATGGCGTCATTAAGGCAATGATAGGTTTTAACTACGCTTTCACCGTTTAAAACCGCGGTTTTCAGCATAATTCTTTCATCAATTTGATAATTGCCTTTTGCAACAGTGTGCAAAAGCGATATTTCGTTTTTTTCAAGAGCGCTCAAAAATCCCAATCTGCCCGCGTTTATTCCGAGAGTTAATTTACCGAGCACCGCCGCGTTTCTGGCAACGCGCATTGTGGTTCCGTCGCCGCCTATAACTATTGCTATATCGCATAAATTATACATATCATCGGGCTGAGCAAAAAAACATACTGAGCTTTTAATCACATTTTCATATTTTTCATCAAAGAAAACCGAGCAATTTTCAAATTCCAAAACACTTAGAATTTCTTTCGCAATCTGCTGCGTTTCCAAATTATATAAATTTGCAAAAACCGAAAATACCATTTTAACTTCCATGCCTTTCAGGTTGTAAACAGTTCAGAATAACAGATACGCTTTAATTTATACGGATAAAGCATACGGCTGAACTTTATCAATCCAAAAAATTATGCCGATGTCCGAACGTGGAAAATATAATTTATTATCGTAATTTTCACGTCAATTCCTCGTGAGATTTATCAACAACCATGTTCGGTTCAATTATTTCCGAAATAACAGGGTTATCCGATTTCTTAAGAAAAATAAGATATTCAATGTTCCCCTCCGGACCTTTAACGGGTGAAAAATCAAGACCGCAAACCGAAAATCCATCTTGAAGCGCCGTTTGAACAACATTGTTTACCACTTCAATATGAACATTGCGGTCACGAACCACACCTTTTTTCCCTACCTTTTCTTTTCCGGCTTCAAACTGCGGCTTAATAAGGCATACAGCTTCTGCGCCGTCTTTCAGAAATTTGTTCAGATTAGGAAAAATATGCTTTAAAGAAATAAAAGAAACATCCGCCGAGGCAAAATCAATATTATCTTTTATATCGTCTTGCGTAGCATATCGGAAATTTTTTCTTTCAAGATTGACAACCCTTTGGTCACATCTGAGTTTCCACGCAAGCTGACCGTATCCTACATCAACAGAATAAACCCTTACAGCGCCGTTCATAAGCATACAATCAGTAAAGCCGCCGGTGGAAGCGCCTACATCCAAACAAATTTTTCCGTTTAGGGATATGGAAAAAACCTTCATTGCTTTTTCCAACTTCAATCCGCCGCGGCTTACATATTTAAGAGTATTTCCGCGCACTTCAAGCAAATCATCCTCTTTTATTTCGGTTCCGGCTTTATCAACCTTTTGGTTGTTCACATAAACCTGCCCCGCCATTATAACAGCTTTTGCTTTTTCTCTGCTGGCGGCAAACCCTTTTTCAAAAACAGCTACGTCAAGCCTGATTTTTTTCGCCATTTCTAACCTCATTAATAATTGATTGCCTGTCAAGCCCGTATGCACTGATTTGACGGCTGACAGGAGCCTGCTTTATAAATTCATTTTTAACGGCTGTATGTTTATAATTTGCCTTAATTCCACATTCCGAAAGAAGCGAGGCAAATTTTTCTCCTATTCCGCCGTTTTTTACACTTTCTTCAAAAAAATATATATTTTTTGCCTTTGAGGCGAGTAAAACAGTTTCTTTACTTATAGGCTTTATTTTATTTAGCTTTAAAACAAAAGTGTTTTCAAGCTGTTCATAAGCCGAATAGCATTCGGAAAACTCTCTGCCGTAAGTGACTATACAATTTTCGCATTCCGGATTTCCGAAAACATTTGCGTCTGACTTATCATAATGATAATTATCAGGCATTTTACCGGCTATGCCTAGCGGGTATCTGATTGCAACGGCTCCTTTATCATGATATATCGCTTTACCGAGCATCAATGATAGTTCCTCAAAGCACGAAGGCGAATACAAGGTTATTCCCGGAACAGAATTTAAAATGGAAACATCAAAAACACCCTGATGCGATTCACCGTCCTCACCTACAAAACCCGAACGGTCAATACAGAAAATAACCTTTAAATTCTGCATTGCCACATCGTGAATCAACTGATCATATGAGCGCTGAAGGAATGTGGAATACACAGCAAAAACAGGAACCATTCCGTTTTTTGCAAGACCGGCGGAAAAAGTAACGGCGTGCTGTTCGGCTATGCCGACATCAAAAAATCGGTTTGGAAATTCATCGGCAAAACCGGACAAGCTGGTTCCCACTGCCATTGCGGCTGTAACACAGCAAATCCTGGAATCATTTGCAGCAAGACTGCAAATTGTTTTTCCGAAAGTTGACGAAAAAGTTATTCCGCTTGACCTCGGTTCACCTGTTTCAATATCAAATTTTCCTATGCCGTGAAACTGAGTGGGATTTTTTTCGGCGGGGTAATATCCTTTTCCTTTTACAGTGCTTACGTGAATCAAAACCGGCCTGCTGTTGATTTTCGCCGTTTCAAGCGCGTTCATCAGCGCCTGAAGATTGTGCCCGTCAATAGGTCCGTAATAACGAAAACCCAAATCTTCAAAAAAAGTTGCTTTGTGAAACATTATTCCTCTTATTTTTCCAACTATATCAATAAGCGCTTTATTCAGCTGCTTTCCGATTTTCGGGATTTTCATAATGGTGGAATGCACACGAGATTTGAATTTAAAATATTTTTTAGATGTTCTTACATTTGTTAAATGCTTTGATATTGTGCCTGCATTTCTGCTGATTGACATTTTATTGTCATTCAGTATAACTATAAGATTGCTGTGATTAAAATCACAGTCATCAAGCGCTTCATAAGCGAGCCCACCGGTTAAAGCTCCGTCTCCGATAACGGCAATTACTTTTCCTTTTTCCCTTTTTATTTGCTTTGCTCTTGCAAGCCCGACGGCCTGAGAAATCGAAACGCTTGAATGGCCGCTTGAGAAAATATCATGTTCACTTTCAACAGGCCGCGTAAATCCGCTGATACCGCCTTCTGTTCTTAATGTGGCAAAGGCAGCCCTTCTTCCGGTTAATATTTTATGAGTGTAACATTGATGACCCACATCGAATACTATTTGATCCTGAGGACTGTTAAAAACCTTGTGGATAGCCACCGTAAGTTCTACCACTCCTAAATTAGAGGCTAAATGGCCGCCGTTTGCAGACACGGTTTTAATCATATAATCCCTGATTTCGGAGCAAAGCTGCTCTAATTCAAAAATATTAAGTTTTTTTACGTCCATGGGAGAATTAATATTTTCCAGAACAGACATATTATCAACTCTTTTCAATAATTGAAACAGACCTTAATTTTAAATTCAATTAAGGCGAAAAAAACTTCAATAAAATAATATCATCATAATACGAAAAATTCAATAATATAAAAATTATTACTTTTTATCTGTTTCTGTTTACAAGTTTTTCGACAAGAATTTTAATAAATTCAGAATTTGGAAATAATGAAAGAAAACCGATAGCCGAATCGGTTAAATTTTCCACATCACGCTGTGATGTTTCCAAACCCACAAGCGAAACATATGTGGTTTTATCATTTTCAGCGTCTGAACCGACAGGCTTTCCGAGTTCCTCACTGCTTCCGGCAACATCCAATATATCATCCTTAATCTGAAACGCAATTCCCAGGCAATAAGCAAACTTAGAAGCGGCTTCAATTTGAATTTCTGAGGCGTTTGCCGATATACAGCCCAAAAGGCATGCCGCCGATATTAGAGCTCCTGTTTTCAATTTATGGATGGAAAGTATCTGCTTTAAATCCGGATTTTCTTTTTCAAATCTCAAATCAATTACCTGACCGCCAATCATACCGCAAACGCCGCTGTTCTGTGCCAGTAAGCCGATTGCGTCATTTTTTGTTTTGTCATCCGATTCGCAGTCGGCGATAATTTGAAACGCCGTTGTAAGCAAAGCATCACCGGCAAGAAGTGCAACAGCCTCGCTGAATTTTTTATGGCAGCTCGGCTTTCCTCTTCTGAAATCATCATTATCCATACACGGCAAATCATCATGAACAAGGCTGTATGTGTGAATATATTCAACGGCGCAGGCAAAATCAAGCGCCTTTGCCTTGCTTCCTCCGCATGATTTTGCAAATTCAAGCGCCAATACAGGTCTGATGCGTTTTCCGCCGTTAACAAGACTATATTTCATTGCCTCAACCACCTCACCTTGACCGGCAGTGCTGTTCGGAAGCAAATCAATCAGTCGTTTATTTATCATTTCAATATCATTTTCAAGTATATTTTTAAATTCTAAATCAGTCATAATACTATTCCTTATTCAGTTGTGTAATTTTTTGCTTCGCGGAATTTAGCTTATCAGCACAAAAAGATGCAAGAGTTGTTCCCTCTTCAAAAAGCTTTATGCTGTCATCAAGCGGCACATCGTTTTTTTCAAGAGCATCCGCGATTTCCTCAAGCCGTTTAACGGCCTTTTCATATGTTAATTCATCATTTTTCAATTAAGCTCACCTCATCAACAGTACATTTTACGCTTCCGTCGGAAAAACGCAGTTTAATTTCGTCACCGGAATTTATACTAAAAGCTCTGTTTATTACAATATTATTGCTTTTTTGAGCGATACAATAACCTCTTGATAAAACGGCAAGAGGGCTTAAAGCATTAATTTTTCCGCAAACAAATGCAAGTTCGGACTCTCTGCTTTCTACACATTTTTCAAAAGAACCGTATATTCTTTCAGTCAGCTCCGAAAGCTGATTAAAATATGATTCAAATAAAGAAGACTCATCCGAAAAAGTTCCGCTTTCCGTTATATTGCTCAGCCTTAACATTTCGTTTTGAACAATATCGTTGACACGAAAATTAATCCGCGCTTTAAGATTGGAAATATAAGCAATTAATTCCCTTATATCAGGGCACACAAGTTCAGCGGCGGCGCTTGGAGTCGGCGCCCGCATATCGGCAACAAAATCGCAGATTGTGAAATCCGTTTCATGACCCACCGCCGAAACAACGGGGGTTTTGCAGTCAATAACCGCCCTTGCAACCTTTTCCGTATTAAAGGCCCACAAATCCTCAACCGAACCGCCGCCCCTGCCTGCTATTATAACATCAACATCCGGTATGCTATCGAGCATTTCAAGCGATTTTACAATATCATCGGGAGCGTATTCCCCCTGCACAATTGTTGGACATATAACAATTTCAGCTGCCGGAAATCTTCTGTTAGCAATATTTTTTATATCCTCAACCGCAGCTCCGATATTTGATGTGGCAACTCCTATTTTGCGAGGATATTTCGGAAGGGGTTTTTTAATTTCATCACTGCATACGCCCTCGTCAAAAAGCTTTTTTTTAAGCTGCTCAAATGCAAGATTGAGCGCTCCTATCCCGTCCGGCTGCATATCATCAGCATAAAGCTGATATTCGCCGCTTTTTTCATAAACCGAAATTCTTCCCCTGCAAATCACGCTCATTCCGTTTTCAGGCTCAAATTTAAGCTTGCCGGCTGAAGAAGAAAACATAACCGCTTTTATTTGAGAACGCTCGTCTTTTAAAGTAAAATACAAATACCCGGACCTGTAATAATTAGTAAAATTGGAAATTTCGCCGCAAATATATATATTTCTTAAAGGCATATTTTCATCCAACAAAGCTTTGATATAAGTATTTACTTGAGAAACTTTTAAAACATTCATATTGATTTCAAATAGGCATACACAGCTATGCCCGCCGCATTGTCGGAACTGAAAGCAGGTTCCGCAAAAAGCGCACCGAATTTACGTGAAAGATTTTTCTTTATGGTTTTATTTGAGGATACTCCTCCCACAAACACCATCGGCATATCACCGTATTTCAAAATTAAATTTTCAGCCGTTTTTTCAATAGAAACCGAGATATAGGAAATCACAAATTTAGCAATATCACATTTATCATATCCGTTTTCAATCATTTTTTTAACTTTGTTTTCAACACCGGAAAATGAGCAGCCGCGTTCGTTTACAGACGGCTTGATTTTGAAATCGGCATTACTTCTTTCAGCAAGCTTTTCAAGCTCCGCGCCGCAGGGAAATTTAAGACCCAGCATAACACCGGTTCTGTCCACAGCCTGTCCGGCTTTAAGATCTGTGCTTTGAGCCACAAGATCCGTTTTAATAATATCCTCATTATCGGGAGAAACCAAAAGCGCCTCTGTCGTACCGCCAGAAAGATGAAAGGCAATGAAATTTTCACTGACTAAATCAAGTCTGTTTACAGAATAAAGTGCAGATAATATATGACCCTGCTGATGAGAGGTTTTATACATACGTGCGCCGGAAAAAGCAGAAACAGCAGAGGCGGTATTAACACCTGCAAGAAAACACGGCATATAGCTGCCGTCAATATTTCTTGGTTTGCAGCTAACTCCGACAGCAGTTATTTCAGAAGTCAATGCGCCTTTCATTTCCTCCAAAAGCTGCGGCATATTAACTACGTGCTGAAAAACCGCTTCACTTTGGCGAAGCCCTCTTTCGCCCGGACGCACATTAAGAATTTTCTTATATTGAAGCATTTCTCCGCCGTTAAATATTGCCGCCGAAGTGGTGTAATTGCTCGTATCAAATCCAACGTACATATCAGGACCTCAGATAGCTTCCCAAAACACCGTTAACAAACGAATAATCCTCTGCTCCCGAAAATTTTTTTGCAAGCTCAACCGCTTCATTAACGGAAACATTGGCCGGAATATTTTCTTCATAAATTATTTCATAAAGAGCAAGGCGCAGTATTGAAATGTTAACTTTTGAAATTCTTCCTATTTTCCAACCCTTTAAGTACTTTTGAATAATCTCATCCAATTCCGCTTTTTTTGCAGAAACATTTTCAAACGCTTCTTTTCCGTATTCAGACAGCGGTGAAATATTTTCCGAATATATATTTTCTATTTCAAGATAATCGGAATTGGGAAAAAATTCTTTTTCAAACAAAAGTATAAAAGCCTGCTCACGCATTTCTCTACGGTTCATATATTCCTCCTCATAAAGAAACACGGCTGAAAATATAAATACTTTCAGCCGAATTGTTAATCATCACTCTTTAGTTTCACAAGGCGCTTCGGGATTTTTCTGGTCTTCATTTTCAACAGAGGCAATGATTACGTTAATCTTTGAAACAAGCTTTCCGGTCATATTCTGAACAGCTTCTTTAACAACTCGCTGAACCTCTTCGGCTACAGGCTGAATTTTAACGCCACCGGCAATATTAATATATATGCTGATATCCAAATCATCGCCGTCCTGCAGAAGCCTTACCGGGCTCATAACCTTTAAGCTGCCTTTTTTAATTGTTGAAACAACATCGGCGGGTTTATTGGAAAATCCCGTTACGCCCGAAACATCTTTCGCGGCGTTTGTTGCTATCGCGGAAGCAGCCTCCTCAGAAATAATAACTCCGCCTTTTGAGGTATATTTTGAAATTTCCATATCTTTACGCCTCCTTTCTTTTAGTATTTTAACATAATCATCAAATTTATACAAGACTATTTTAATTATAAATTGTAAACGAATTATGTAAACTATTCAGACTGAATAATTGTAACGTTTTCAAAGCCGCATTTAAGCTGTGTTGTTGCAATTTCTTTAATTTGAAGTGCCAATTCGTCTGTAAGCTCTTTACTGTCCACAATTACATCAACACGCGTACCGTCCTCGTTTATAACAGCAAGGCAGTTGCTTACTCCTTTTGCCTGAACAAGAGTTTCAATTTTATTTTCAATTTCAATATATGATGATATTGAGGCAATTTTATCAGCCGCAGCTTTGCTGGCCTGATCGTCTTCCTCTGTTGAATCAACAACTTTTTGAAGCTTTTCAAGCGATTCTTGAAGCTTTTCAAGCGATTCATCGCGTGCCGACTGGCGGTCAACTCTTGCTGAGGAAAAATATTCACTTTCAGCTGATGTTGTTACTTCGGTTGTGCCGTCAACGAATGTTGCTTCTCCCAATGTTTTTGAATTAGCGGTAATTGAGCTTATTTTAGAAGAAATGTCGCTGTTTTCCCAATACCAATTTCCGCCGATACCCACGGCAATCAGCATTACAAACAGAGACGCAAGTACTTTTCTTCTTTTTGATTTTCTTTTTTCACTTCATCCTCTGTGAGAAGCCCCTTAAGCTCCTTTTGTGTGCTTTTTTCATTATTTTCATCCATTATTATCACCCTTTGCATTTGATTTAGCAACAGAAACCCTGTTTGCGGAAATATTAAACAGCGCGCAAACACAGTTTATAATTTTTTCTTTTACCAATACATTATCACCGCCGCTGCAAACAACCGCAACTCCTTCTATAGCGGGAAAGTTCTCTTTCAGTAAGATAGGAGAGTCGCCGTTTTCACTGTCATATATAACATATTCATTATTTTCGGAAGTAGAACCGCTGCTGTCTGATTTTTCTGTATTTTCGGCAAAAACCTTTTCTTTTGTGTTTTTAAGTGTAATCATTACACGACAATCACCAACCCCGTCTATACTTGAAATAATATCATTAAGCTCATCGCTCAGGCTGCTGACATATGCCGCGTAATCATTTTCATCCAGTTTTTCATTGCTGGTGCTTTTCACGGGCAAATTAATTTCAGAAATTACAATCAAAAATATTCCCAGCGCCGCCACGATTATAATGAACTTTTTTTGGAATCCCCGCATTTTAAAATACTTACAAATCTGCTTTTTATATTATTCACCTATGTGTTTAACCTCCGAAACGATTCCGAGAGAATCAAAAATAATTTTTTTACATTTTCACAGTCATACTCATCCGAAACCGAAATCAAAACATTGTCTATTGAAACTTCATTATCAGCTTCATAGGCTCTGCATTCCACAACAGCGTTATTTATATTATTTTCTTTCAATTCCGATTCAATAATCGTTTTACCCTTTGATTCGGCAGTGTTTGAAACAATATTTTGATATTCATTTTAAAATTCAAAATTAATTTGAAATTCGGATTTATCAAATTCCGTAAGTTGAAAAATAA
>JAJBVR010000056.1 GCA_020859725.1 Clostridiales bacterium
CGATAATTATAGTTATGAAAATTTATATGAAGATAAAACCTGTTTAAAAAAAATTATAAAAATAATCCGCGGATAATCCGCGGAGCAAGAATTATTTTTTAACGCTTTGCGTAATACCCTCGGCAAGCCCTGCAAGCCCCTGTATCTCACTCGGAATAATAATTTTTGTAGCGTTTCCGTTTGCCGCTTTTTCAAAAGCCTCAAGGGATTTGATTTTAACAACGGCATCTGTGGGCTTCGCTTCATTAATCATTTTAATACCGTCCGCTTCAGCCTGCTTTATTTTAAGAATTGCCTGTGCTTCACCGTCTGCCTCACGGATTTTTTGCTCTCTCACCGCATCCGCGCGCAGAATTGCTGATTGTTTTTCGGCTTCCGCCTCAAGAATTTTTGATTCTTTAAATCCCTGAGCCTCAAGTATACGGCTTTGTTTTTCGCCTTCAGACCTTAAAATCGCCTCTCTGCGCTCGCGTTCCGCTTTCATCTGCTTTTCCATTGAATCCTGAATTTCTTTCGGAGGCAGAATATTTTTAAGCTCAACACGGTTAACCTTAATTCCCCATGGGTCTGTTGCCTCGTCAAGGATAGCGCGTATTTTTGTGTTGATAGTGTCTCTTGAGGTAAGAGTGGCGTCAAGCTCAAGCTCTCCTATGATATTTCTTAAAGTTGTGGCGGTTAAATTTTCAATGGCGGCAAGCGGAGCTTCAACTCCGTAGCAATACAGCTTAGGGTCTGTAATTGCAAAGAAAACAACCGTGTCTATTTTCATAGTAACGTTATCCTTGGTAATAACGGCCTGGGGAGCAAAATCAACAATCTGCTCCTTGAGAGAAACGACCTTTGCAACTCTTTCAATGAACGGAATTTTAACATGAATACCAGTTTCCCAGGTTGCAAAATATTTTCCGAGACGCTCAATAACATACGCCTTGGACTGTGCAACAACCTTTATATTCGCAAAAATAAACAAAGCGATGATTATGGCGATAACGAGAATTATCATAATACCTTTCATAATTTTCTCCTTAAAATTTAATTATTTTTTATACTTACAATTAATTTAACACCCTCAATTTTTTTAACAATAACAAGAGCGCCCTCCTGAATATTTTCTCCGTTTTCGCTTCTGGCGGTCCAGATTTGATTATCAACCTTAACCTGCCCCTGTGCGTTAACATTTGAAATACTCTGAGTTACAACAGCTGTTTCGCCGATAAATCTGTCTGAATTGGTTTTAACATAGCCCTTTTTATTAAGCCTTTTTGCCAGCGGCCAAAAAACAGCCAGAGAAATAACGGATACCGCCGCGAAAGCTATTATCTGAACAGTTTGGGAAACATCAAATAAGCTTAAAACCAGCGCCACCAATCCGCCGAGTGCAAACCAAATTGAAATCAGCTGAACACTTGCCGCCTCTACTATAGCCGCAGCAACCATTACCGCCGCCCAAATCCATGTCCAAGTCATTTATCCTCCTCCTTTTCCGGTTTCACGCATAAAAAACTCACACACGGGGAAACAGCGCCCTGCATATGAGTTTCTTTTTAAGATAAACTATGCCCAAGGTTTGCCCCCGACTGACATTAGCTGATTTTGCTTAGCAAGCTTTTTATGTTGTTTAAATTATACCATATACAGCCTTTTAAGTCAATATAATCGTCTGACTGACCGTATGGGTGTATAAAAGCAATTTTCTCTTGAATTTCAAATATAATGTGTTAAAATTATTAATTGGATATATTATATTTATTATTATATTTACATATAATGCGGCTGAAATATAACTATATTAAATAAAACAAAAGCAAAAAATTATTTTTTAATAGCTGTTAAATTTAAAATTATGCGAAAAAGAGAAAAAACCACTATCAGAAAACTTGAAAATCACAAAACAGAGAGCCTGTATCTTATAATACGGGGAATTGAAACGGGAATTGCCGCCGGTCTTGTTTGCGTGTTTTACAGATTTTTGCTTTCAAAGGCAGAAGAATATCTGTATAAAGTGTTAGAATATATTAAAGGCAACCCGATTAAAATCGCCGTTTGGCTTGTAATTCTTGCCGCCCTCGGAGTTTTGGTTTCATTTATCATAAAATGGGAGCCGAAATCAAGCGGTTCAGGAATACCACAGGTTACCGGAGAAATAAAAGGCTACTTCACTTCAAACTGGATAAAAATTATAATCGCAAAAATGCTCGGAAGCACAATATCAATTTTTTCCGGGCTTTCTCTTGGCAGAGAGGGACCCAGTGTTCAATTCGGAGGTATGGCGGCAAAAGGCGTTGCAAAAATAACAAAAGCTGATAAAACAACCGAAATCCGAATGATAAGCTGCGGAGCAGGAGCAGGCCTTGCCGCCGCGTTTAACGCGCCTTTGGCGGGAATAATGTTTGTGCTGGAGGAAATCCACCACACCTTTGACAAGTCAATTTTATGTATGGGAATTGTTGCCGCTGTAACAGCGGATTTTATTTCAAAAATATTTTTCGGGCAAAGCACTGTTTTCAGTTATGTTTCCAGGGCTGTTCCGCTTAAATGGTATTGGCTTTTGATTTTGTTGGGAATTTTGCTGGGCATTTTCGGCTCATTTTATAATGTTGTTATGATTGCAGGGCAAAATCTTTATAACAAAATTAAATTTATTCCAAAATGGGCTAAAATGGGTATTATTTTTGCCGTAAGCGGAATAGTGGGAACTGCCGCGCCTCTCATACTTTGCGGCGGTCACACAATGGCGGATTTTTTAATAAAAAGCCATCCGTCAATATCTGTTATGATCTTCCTGCTTCTTGCAAAATTTATTTTCGGCGTTTTCAGCTTCAGCAGCTCAGCGCCCGGAGGAACTTTATACCCGATTTCCATTTTGGGAACTTATATCGGCGCTGTATACGGAGAAATCGTAATAAACGCATTTAACCTTAACAGCGATTTATGGCAGGAATTTGTTGTGCTTGGAATGGCGGGGCTTTTCGCGTCAATAGTGCGCGCTCCCATAACCGGTGTAATAATCGTGTTTGAAATCACGGGAAATATGAACAGCCTTTTGCCTTTGGTAGCGGTAAGCCTAATTTCTTATGCTGCGGCAAATATGATAGGAACTTCTCCGTTTTACGAATCACTGCTTGAAAGGGCGGTTAACAATAACCCCTCCGAAAATAAAAAAGCTGAGCAAACGAGTGAAAAGGTTTTGCAAACATTTGTTATACCAACGGGGAGCCCTGTAAGCAGAAAAAAATTTCCGATGTTGAATGGGGAAAGCATTGCCTTGTTGTGGCAGTTGAAAGAGATGATGTGTCAATAACTCCAAAGGGAGACACTAAACTGAAAGAGGGAGACGAGCTTGTTATTATGATAAGCCAACGCCGTTTTTCACAGGACCTTGCAAGAATAGAAAAAATAATAAACGGAAGCTAATAACAAATCCCGCGGAAGCATTAAATTCCGCGGGATTTTACATTATTTGCTGCCAAAAACGGATTGCCCGGCGCTGCAGCTTATACGGTTATATAAATACCATAAAACAATTTTGTTCGTTGCAGCTCCGACCGCTCTACCAACAGTATGAAACGCCGGATTACAGGCGCTTTTTATTACAGGAAAAAATTACTCTTTTTCCTCTTCAGCTTCGTCATCCATCTCAAATTCAAGATATTCGCCGCAATTAGGGCATTCAATTCCACCCTCCATAACGGTATCCTCATCAACGGTGATTTCCTCACCGCACGCGGGGCACGTAAGACCGTAAATATCATCCTCAGAGGCGCAGTCACAATCGCAGCCGCAGTCATCATCGCAATCCGCAAGATAGTCCTCCAAATCGGCCAAATCATCGTCAATTCCGTCAATCGGTTCCGAAAGAAGATCTATATCATCATTAACATCATCAATATCGTTAATAATATTATCCAGCGCATCAACGATAGCCTTAAACATTTTTGTTTCTTTTTTATTTCCGTCAAAATCCAGTCCGTCCAGCAGACCTTTGAGATAGCCGAGGCTTTCAACAGTATTCATAAATATTCCTTTACCCTTCCGGCTGCAAATGAAATCACTTTTCCATGAGCAGCCCGGCATGGATGTGAAAATTATGATTTTAATATAAATTTTTCAAGCTGAAAATTTTAAGCTCTTTCCATATATTCACAGGTTCTTGTATCCACCCTTACGGAATCGCCTTCATTAATAAAAAGAGGAACTCTGATTTCGGCGCCTGTTTCAAGTATTGCCGGTTTAAGAGTGTTTGTGGCTGTGTTTCCTTTAAATCCCGGATCTGTTTTTGTTACAACAAGAGTAACAAAGGTTGGCGGCTCAACGCCGAAAACCTTTCCTTTATATGAAAGAATACGGCAAATATCATTTTCCTTAACAAATTTAAAATTATCGCTTAAATCCGCTTCTGCAACCGGAACCATATCAAAAGTTTCCTGATCCATAAAATAATACAGCCCATCATCATTGTAAGAATAGGCCATTTCTTTTCTTTCAATAAATGCGGTTGGGAATTTTTCGGTTGGATTAAAGGTTTTTTCAACAACCGAACCCTGAATAACATTTTTAATCTTTGTTCTGACGAAAGCAGCGCCCTTGCCCGGCTTAACATGCTGAAATTCGATAATCTGGTAAACCTGACCATCCATTTCAAATGTAACGCCGTTTCTGAAATCGCCTGCTGTTACCATGAGCTTGTACCTCCAAATATATGTTTATATGCTTATTTTATAATATTTCCATTAATAAATCAATACCCATTTTATAGCTGTTCTTGCCAAAGCCGCAAATTTGCTTTATGCAAACATCAGTAATAACCGAAATTTTTCTGAACTCCTCTCTGCTGTGAATATCGCTCATATGAACTTCAACAAAAGGAATAAAATCGGAAACGGACTCAATAGCGTCCCTTATAGCGTAAGAATAATGGGTGTAAGCGCCGGCGTTAATCACAGCGCCGTCAAATTCATTGCGGCTTTTGTGAATAACATCTATAATTTCGCCCTCGTGGTTAGACTGAAAAAAGCTTAACCGCGCTCCTTTTTCCCGCGCGTAAATTTCAAGCTCATTATTTATTTGCTCAAGAGTTTCTGCGCCGTAAACATCTTTTTTTCTTATTCCCGTCATATTAAGATTAGGGCCGTTTAAAACAAGTATTTTTTTCATAAATTCACCTATAAAAAACCAAGGGGAAACGCTTTAACGGCCGTTTCCCCTTTTATGTATATTACTACTTATACTTTCTTTTATGAGCTGCCTCGCTCTTTTTCTTACGAGCTACGGAAGGCTTTTCATAGTGCTCTCTTTTGCGAACCTCTTGAATAATGCCGTCACGAGAAGTCTGACGCTTGAAACGGCGCAAAGCGCTGTCAAGAGTTTCATTTTCTTTGATTCTAACCTGGCTCACCGGATTCCCTCCCTCCGACCTCTGGCAGGGGTAAATTTGATATCTTTAATATCCAGGCAAGATTATAAACAAATAAAAATGAAAAGTCAAGTATTTTATCAAATAATGTATAAAAGAAATGAAAACAGTGTTAAGAAAATGCAAATTTTTCACATTATCGGCAAAAATAGCCGTATTTATTTTTTATTTGCATTTGTTGAACCAAAGCCGCCGTTTCTCACTCCGCCGGCGTTATCATCAAAAGTAATTCCGAATTCAACAAAAATACCCTGGGCAAATCCTTCTCCCGCCGAAACGGTAACCGTGTGCCCATCATCATAAGCATCGCAGGAAATTTTTATCATAATATGCCCTTCGTTTGAAGAATTATAATAATCAGAATCAATTATTCCCACGGAATTATCAAGCTGAACACGATGCTTGAAACCAAGACCGGAACGCGGATATATTTTAAGCACCCAGCCATCATTAATTTCAGAACGTATGCCTGTTGGTATCAGAACCGATTTTCCTTTAACGATATTCAAATCCACCGGGCAGTAAAAATCATACCCCGCCGAGCCTGACGTTGCCCTTTGAGGAAGCTTTATCGAATCATAAATCCGGCGGACGTCGCCGCAATCCGGAAAATTTTTTTTAAAATCCGATTCAAACTGCTCAAAGCTTACCTTTTTAAAAGACGCTATTCTCTGCATATTTATCCTCTTTTCCGTTCAAATAATAAAATATTTTAAATATAATACCATTATTTCGGATTATTCGCAAGCATTAATAAAAAAAGGATAACCCGCGCGGAGTTATCCGTATTTTATAAACCGAAAGAAACAGACAAAGCCTCGTTAACCTTGCCCATATCTCCGCCGTCCAGCGTTCCCATTTTTTCGCGCAAACGGCGTTTATCTATGGTGCGCACCTGCTCCAAAAGGACAATACTGTCTTTTGCAAGGCCGCAGTTTCCGGCATCAACCTCAATATGCGTGGGAAGATTTGTTTTATCTCTTTGGCTTGTTATCGCGGCCGCGATAACCGTTGGGGAAAATTTATTGCCTATATCATTCTGAACAATTAATACAGGATGTACTCCTCCCTGCTCCGAGCCCACAACCTGGCTTAAATCCGCATAATAAATATCGCCGCGTTTTACAACCATAATTATCACCTTTGCTTTGAATTTCAATAATAGTTTTACCTGATTTTCCTGAATTTAAACATCCGTATTCCATTATATGCTTAAAAACTTTTTTCGCACGGCGGCATATTATGAAATAGGGTAATTAAACCTAAGAAATAAATATTGCTTATCAATGCCTGCAAATCGGCGCCAAAGCAATAAAATTCTGTAAAAACGCGCAATTAAAGCCTGTGTTCAGCGCATAAAACAATTATTCGCACAGGTGGAAAGGTTATGAAAATTTATGCAAAAATTTGAAGATATGTTTAATCCGAGCTTTTTAAACGCCGGCACGGAAAATATTTTGCCTCCGTTACCGGAGGACGCAACAGTAACTATGGCTTATATTCCTTATCAGCAGGCGCCTGTTATTTATGAAAATCAGGAAAAAGGCCTTAATCAGGGAACAATTTTTCCGGAGCTTGATAAGCCGTTTACCGGAAAAGGAGAATTATTATAAAATAATTTCCGCGGATGTTTTCACGGTGTGCATTCATTTGCGGAATTATTTTAAAGCCGATTTCAAATCACATCCCCGCCCCGGCTGCGGCGGGAAATACTGTGATTTTAAATTATTGCTTGCAGCAGGAAAGGTTTTTGAATTAAAATGAAAAAGAATGAATTGCTTTTAAAGCTCTCATCCGCACAATTTGCAATGTGGGAAATGAGAATATATTTGGATACACATGAAAACAACAAAGAAGCTATGAAGCTTTACAAAAAATACTATACTCAATTTGAAGAATTAAAAGCTGAGTATGAAGAAAGCTACGGTCCGCTTACATTAAACGGAGCAAACAGCGACGAATGGCTTCAGGACCCATGGCCATGGGATAACTGCTGAATTTTTAAATCTGCATATAAAATATCAAAAAGCCTGTTTCCTAAAAAAAGAAACAGGCTTTAACAATACCTGTAAATACCGCTTTAATAAATAAAATTCATATTATTTTTCATTATTTTCTTTCTTGCTTTTTTCTTGGCGGAAAATAACAAATTTGCTGAAAAAATAGTTTAAAATCACAACAATAACGGCTAAAATTACTTTTGCAACAAGCTGACCCGTGATTTCAAATCCCAAAACAGTAAAAGAATATTTCGAGAACCCTAAAACATCAACAAACAAAAGCAGTCCTCCCTCTTCAACTACAAAGCTGAAAAGCCTTGCTGCAACAAATTCCAGCGCCTCTTTCGCCACAATTTTTATTGCCCAGCTTTTAGAATCAAATACCCACAATTTGTTTGTTACATAAGCGAAAATAACGGAAATTATCCACGCCAGCGCATTATTGATAAGATAATATTTATCACCGAAAATTTTATTTGCGCCCCAAAACATAACAAAATTAACAAGAGTTGTAAGCGCTCCGAACACAACATATGTTATTATTTCCTTATATTTTGCAAAAAGTTCTTTAATCTTATTCATCGGCTTTCTTATCCTCTTTCACAGGTTTACCCAAATGCTCTTTTAAAATATAAATAGGTCTGTTTTTAACCTGCACATAAATTTTGGAAAGATATTCGCCCAAAATACCTAGGCAAAAAAGCTGAAGCCCTCCAAGCAATAACACAAGCACAACAATAGTGGCATATCCGGGCACATTTATTCCGAACGCCAATTTCTGAACAACAACAATTATTAAATAAATTACAGAGATTAAAGACGAAGCAAAACCTATATAAGCAGAAAGTTTAAGCGGAAAAGTTGTAAAAGAAACGATTCCCTCAAAAGCGTATTTAAAAAGTTTTTTCAAGCTCCATTTTGATTCTCCGCTTTCACGCTCTTCAACAACATACGGAATATATTCCGTATTAAATCCCACAAATCCGAAAATTCCATTAGAAAAGCGGTGGTATTCACCCATATCAACAATGGCGCCAACCATTTTTCTTTTCATAAGCCTGAAATCCGAAGCTCCGTTTACAAAAGGAACATCGGCAATGCGGTTTATAATTTTATAAAACGCGGATTTCAAAGCGGATAAAGCTTTGCCCTCTTTGCGTTTTTCCTGATATGCCGTAACACAATCCACATCTTCATTAAGATTCATAACATCCAGCATTTTCAGAACAACCTCCGGGCGCTGCTGCAAATCAGCGTCAATAAGGCATGCCAAGTCGCCCGTAACACTTTTCAGCCCGGCATAAATGGCAGCCTCTTTTCCGAAATTTCTGCTGAAAGAAAGCACCTGAATGTTGGACTCGCTGTGTTCCTCATACAATTTTTTTAAATTATTATAAGTTTTGTCCCTGCTTCCGTCATTGACAAAAACAAATTCATAATCATCAACTTTTCCGTTAAAGGCGTTTACAACTTCCGAATAAAATTTTTCAACGTTTCCCTCTTCATTGTAGCAAGGCACAACAAGTGATAATCTCATATTTAAACCTCTGAAAATTTGTTACTCGTGTTATTTTAACACATAAAGCTGATATTATCAACACTATTGCTCCTTTAAAATTTTAAAATCAACACTGCGTTTTCAATTTGGAAACATATTTGGCGCCGAAATATGTACCTGCCGCGGAAAAAACGCTGATTACGGCAAACGCCGCTATAAACAGGCTGTAATTCTTATCTATAAGGCTGCTTCCGCAATATGTTGACGATATAATTGCCGGTATTCTTGCAATTCCCGAAACTATTAGAAACGGCAGAATTTTGGTGTTTGTAAGCCCCATAAAATATGTAATTAAATCCTTTGGTGTACCCGGAATTATATAT
>JAJBVR010000129.1 GCA_020859725.1 Clostridiales bacterium
AAATCTTAAATCAGGATTTCCCACAGCGCGGATAATTTTGTTATCAATATCGCGGTTTCCCCCGAATAAATCAATCAAGCCTGTTTCTTTATTGAAAGCCATGGCGTTTACAGTAAAATCACGCCGGCTCAAATCATCCTCAATGCTGCCCACAAAATAAACCTTTTCCGGGCGGCGGTTATCAATATAATTGCCGTCTTCCCTAAAGGTGGTTATTTCAAAAGGGATATTATCCAAAAAGGCGGTAACGGTGCCGTGCTTAATTCCTGTTTCAGCGAATTTTATATTATTTTTCTTCAAAACGGAAACAAGCTCATTTGGTTTAGCTGAGGACGCTATATCAACGTCCCCGCCAGAAATTCCAAGGAAATAATCACGAACGCAGCCGCCTACGGCATATGCTTTAAATCCGTTTTTCGAAATCATAGATATTAATTTTTCAGCATTTTCCGAAACATTCATATAAATTACCTGCCAATTTTTTCTAATATTATTTTAACATACACAGCACAATAATACAAATATGAGAAATTATTTATATTATACATTTATTTTTATGCTTGGCGGCCAAAGCTATTGCACGCTTGAAATAATTACAAGAGGAAGAACGCATTACAGCATGTATTTTGCCGCCGGACTGATTCTTTTATTTTTAGAACTTATTTCCGCAGAAATGAAAAAGGCGCCTCTGTTTATGAAGTGCCTTTTAGGAACAATATTTATAACGGCGGTTGAATTTATCTTCGGGTGCGTTTTTAACCTTAAATATAATTTTGCGGTTTGGGATTACAGCAAACAGCCCTTTAATATATTAGGTCAAATCTGCCTGCCTTTTTCATTGATTTGGTTCGGAATCTGCTTTATCATTTTTAAATTGGTCATTAAAGAGGATTTTCACCGCAGATTTATTTGAATATTTATAAAGTTCTTCTCTTGCCTGCTTTATTTCATCAGCATTTAAAGCAGGCATTTCCTGTGGATAATCCCATTTATCAAAAGGATTTTCTTTCAATATAATCATAATTCCGTTTTCATCAATTTCCCAAGGGAAAACAAGAATTTTCCTTTTATTTTTAACATAAAAAAGATTTCCCGTTCTTCCGTTTGAAATATTTTTCCAAAAAACAAGCCCTTTTGCCTGTTTCATTATCGCAAGCACCTGCTGTTCATACGACAGACGCTTAAACTGCCATCTGTTAAACAAAGGAAGAATAACGGTTCCCAAAATTATAACTGCAAAAATTATAAGAATTATTCGGACGGCGTTCATTGCTTTTTCATCCCTATTGTTAAAATCTCAAACGGCTTATATTCAATAACATCCGTTTCACCCTGCACATCCTCAAGCATATTGAGAAGCTTTACTTTTTTCCCAAGCTTTATACTTCCCCTTGAGCCGTTTTGCTCGGAAAGGCGAAACACAATCATTTTGCCGTTTTCACTTTCCTTAACCGCCTGAAGATAAAGCGGCTCAAAGGTTTCGCCCGTGTAAACAGCATTTGACTTAATCAGCGGCACATTATATTGAAACGCAATATTATTTATTTCAGCCTCTACCGCTCCCCTGGAATGAGGCATAATCATATAGCAGAAATTATGATTGCCTGTATCCGAAGTAACATCCGGGCGGATCGTTGCGCGCAAAAGTGAAAGGCTTATAACATTTTCATCAAAACCCACTCCGTATTTGCCGTCGTTAATTATTGCGATTCCGCCGTCTGTTTCCGAAATATCGCACCATTTATGCTGGCAGGTTTCAAAACAGGCCTGCTGCCACGAGGTGTTTTTATGAGTATCTCTTTCAATGAATCCCGCCGATGTATCGCACAAGGCCTTTCTTGAAAGCACGCTGCAGGAAAATTCGGCTTTGGCAAGTCTGTGTTTTTCATTCCAATCAACAATATTTTCAACTTCAATTCCCCTGCTCTGTCTGAAGAGACGGATAATTCTGGACCAGGTTGATTTTTCTGTTTTTAAAACAGATATGAAAGACGCGCATTCATCGTCCTTTTCAAGAAGCGATAAAGGTGTTGAAGCCTGAATTTCAAATTCCTTATCTCTGTAATTCGGTAAAATGTCCCATGCGTCATAATTTCCCGGGCAATCTTCATAAATTTTAAGTTTATTAAAATCTCCGCTTACCCATTCCCGGCGAAGCTGCTTATCATATAGTGAAGAAAAAGAGCCGTCATCATTAAACCTAACTGAATAGTAGGGAGTTTCAACGGATTTTCCTGTTTTTATCCACTCGCCGGAAAAGCTTGCTTTTCTGAGACGGGCAGATGAAAGAGCCGGGATGTTCGGTACTATCCAGTTTCCTTTTTCAAAGCGCCTTGTGGAGCTTCCGTTCTTATTGGGAACAAATGTTAAAGCATTTCTTTTAAAATTAAGAGTGTTAAAATAACGCGAGCCTGTGCCGATAATTTTATCAAGATCACTTTCTATATCATTATAATCAGCCATAGCGTCCTCATAAACAGGATGAATATGCGAGCCCGGCAAAATATCGTGAAATTGATTTATTAAAAACTTTTTATAAAGAGCGGTAATCTTTTCCCTGTTATCATCGCCACGAAAAACGGAAAGCATTTCGGCGGTTCTGAACTTAAATTCCAAACGCCTGTTCGCGCTTTTCAGATTGCTTTTGGTAGTAAAAGTGCCTCTGTGCATTTCAAGGTAAAGCTCCCCATCCCAGGTTTCAAGCTTATCATTGTTTTTCAGATTTTTTTCAAGAAATTCGGCGCCTCCCATATGAGTACATTTGGGCATAACTGAAATTTTATCAAACCGTTTCATAAGTTCAATCATTTCTTCGGTGCAGCCAGAACCTCCGTCACCGTAGCCAAACATATTCATAGTTTGACCGCCGCTGTCCTTATCAATATAAGCCTCCCAGTTTTCCTGAATCTGGCTTGGCATATTCCAAGTTATAAAATGAGTGGGGGGCACGCATGCCAAAACCTCAGTGCCGTCTATTCCCCTCCATACAAAATTATTATGAGGGAAGCGATTAGTATCGTTCCAGGTGGACATTTTATTTGAAACAAAATAATCCACGCCGCTTTTCTTTAAAATCTGCGGCAAAATCCAGCTGTTGCCGAAAACATCGGGCAGCCAGGCGTTATTAACTGTTTTGCCAAACATTCTTTTATATGTAAGCTGACCGTAAAGGCATTGCCTTATAAGGCTTTCGGCAGACGGAACATTGCAGTCCGGCTCAACATACATTGCGCCTACCGGCTCAAACTGACCTGATGCTGCTTTTTCTTTAAGTTCTTCAAAAACCTGCGGATAGTATTTTTCAAGCGTTTCATAAACATAAGGCTGAGTGTGCGTGTACTTAAATTCAGGATACCTATCCATAAGCCTGAGCTGAATAAGCACTGTTCTTAAATTTTTCTGAACACTGTGAATCCTGCGCCAGTAATAAGCAATATCAAGATGAGAGTGAGCCACAAGCGCAACATCGCCGTTTCCTTTATAATTATTGTTTGCAAAAACAACATTTTCAAGATATTTTGAGGCGTCCTCAATACCTGAAAGCTCATCGCCGTCAAAATCTATTAAGTTCATGGCGTTATTCAGCTCACGGTTAAGAAAATTTCTGTAATCTTCATTAAACAAACTGCTTTTAGCTATATCAAGCAAAACCTCAAAATCCCAAACAAGGTTTTGAACGGAATGATTAACCGTGCAGATATACGCGCCCTCAAAAATCTGGCGGCATCCCCTAACCGAAAGACTTTCGGGATTCCTTTCATCATCCGGCTTGCTTCTGTTATAACCCATCATTTCAAAATGAAGGGTTTTTGAATCGTCAACATATGGTGAAATAAGCATTCTTTCACGGTTTGGGTCAACCCCGCCAACATATTTACCATTTACCTTAACGCAAATTTCTGCCGCCGTCTTAAGCGAAAACCAAAGTTCCTTTCCGCGCAGTTCATCAGGAATATCAACATCCGCTTTTATAAAAGCGGTACCGTCCGGAGTAAAATACATGTCGCCTTTTTTAAGAGGACGGTAATCATTTGCATAATACTCAAATTCCATTTCGGCAATCTGGCGTGCGTCCCTTATAAGAAGATTTTTTATTTCCCATTTGCTGCTGTAAATATGCCTTTTAAGCCATCCGAAACGCAAATCCGTCCATTCCTCAGGCCTCATAGATCTTCTTTCAACTTTAATGTGCGCCATTAAAACATTCCCCCTTAAACATCCTGAAAATAAGGCTTTTTGCGAACTGCATTAACTTTAACAGATTTGCCCAAATCTCTTTTTATTTCACTTTCAATCCAATCTGTGCAGCGGTTAAGAATAAGGCATTTTGAGCATTCGCCTCTGAAAATAACGGTTAACACACCGTTTTCAAAAGAAACAAATTCTATCCATCCGCCGTCGCCCTGAAGCTTTGGCTGCAAAACGCATTCAACATAATTTTTAATTTTATTCATAACGCAAACCTCTTAACGATTAATAATATTGCCGATAACCTTTTTTATCTCTGCAAGCTTTATTTCTGCCGATTCCCTGTTTTGTGATTTAATACTGTAATAAACTTTAATTTTCGGTTCTGTCCCACTTGGCCGCACAGCTATCCACGATTCATCGTTCCAAATATATTTAATCACATTTTCACGCGGCAAATCACCAATTCCCTTTGAACAATCAATAATTTCTTTAAGATTTGTAAAAAGAGACAAACCGTTTTCGCGGAAATAACTCATAAGGCTGTTTATTTTTTCCGCTCCATCTTTCCCTTTAAGCACAAAGGAATCCAGAGAATCCAGATAATATCCGTATTCGCTGTATATATCGTTAAGGGCGTCTATTAGTGTTTTGCCGTGCGCCTTGTGCCATGCCGCCATTTGGCAGATCAGCATTGAGGAAACAACGGCATCCTTATCTCTTGCATGGGTTCCTACCAAATATCCGTAAGATTCCTCATACCCGATAACAAATTCCTTTTCTCCGCTTGCCTCATATTGATTTATTTTATCGCCTATATATTTAAATCCCGTTAAGGTTTCATCAACATTAAGGCCGTATTTTCTGCCTATGTTCGCCCCTAATTCAGAGGTTACAATAGTTTTGACAAGAGTTGATTTTTTATTAAGGGTATTTTTCTTCATTTCAAGCACAAACTGCACAAGCAGAGCGCCTGTTTGATTTCCCGTAAAAAGAACGTATTCGCCGTTTTTATCTTTAACGGCTATTCCTACTCTGTCACAATCAGGATCTGTTCCGAGCACTAAATCAGCGTCTGTTTCAGCCGCCTTTTCAATCGCCAAAGTAAGCGCGTCTTCTTCCTCCGGATTAGGGCTTCTTACGGTTGAAAAATTTCCGTCCGGCATTTCCTGTTCCTTAACAACGGTTACATTAAATTCCGAAATGACCCTTCTTACAGGAATATTTCCCGTTCCGTGCAGAGGTGTATAAACCACTTTTAAATCCGATTTTTTATTATACAGACTCTGGGTTTTTACGGCATCAATAAAAGCGCCAAGAGTTTCTTCACCCAGCATTGTTATATTGCTTCTGTTTTCATTACCAAAAGGAATTTTTGAAAAATCCGTTATTCTGTTTATATATCCGATTGCATTTTCAGCATCGTCAGTGCAAAGCTGGCAACCTTTATCGTCATAGACCTTATATCCGTTATACTCCTTTGGATTGTGTGAAGCAGTTATCATAACTCCTGCGTTACAGCCAAGATAAGAAGTTGTAAAGGAAAGCGCCGGAACCGGAACAAGCATTTCATATAAAAACACCTTAAAACCGCAGTTCGCGAATATATCGGCTGCCGTTTCGGCAAAAAAGGCAGAATTATTCCGGCTGTCATAAGCAACCGCGATTTTTATTTCACCGCTGAATTTTGATTTCAGATAATCAGCCAGTCCGAGCGTGGCCTTACCCACTGTATATTTATTCATCCGGTTTGTGCCCGCTCCCATAATTCCGCGCAAGCCCCCGGTTCCGAAAGCAAGTTCTTTATAAAATCTATCCTCAATTTCCCTTTCATTGCCGGACACAGTCAAAAGCTCCGCCTTTGTGTCGCTGTCGGCAAAGCTAAGCCATTCATTATATTTTTCTTTACAGTTCATTTTGAACCCTCCGCAAATAAATTTATACAATTATATCATTATAATTTATTTACTTCAATATATTATCAAAAAAAACGGATAAAAATCGCCCGCTTAATCATCAACATCTTTATATTCAACCTCAACCGCTTCATTTTCGTCTTTTATTGATTTAATTCTGTTTTCAATATCTTTTTGGATTTTTTTAATTTGAATAAAAGCAATAAAATCCAAAACCGAAAAGACGATTAGCCCCGCACCTATAAACTGAACTATTTTTTCCTGAGTATCAAACGGATTTGTAATGCTTACAACACCTAATATTACAGAACATACAGAAAGCAAAACGGTAACTACCCAGGAGCGTAATCTGCTTGACGCAATATAAAAAGAATTTACCAAATTGAAAATTCCGCCCACCAGAAGGAATATTCCCAAAAAGAATATTATAACGGATATTATCTGTTTATAGGCAATACATATTATAATACCCGAAACAACGGCAATAACGGCAAGAGTAAGAGTAAAAGAGCCGTCTTTTTTTCTTAAATAATTAATTATTCCCAAAACACCGCAGGCAATAAAAACCCCGCCTACAATTATGGAGGCGTATGCCAGCATTTTATCCGGAAAAGCTATAAGAAGTATTCCTAAAATCATAGTTGCAAACGCAATAATTAAAGAATATTTTTTAATTGAAGCAAATATTTTTTTCATCCGTAACACCTCTTTAGTCAATTAAAAGAAATAAGGGCGAAACTTTCCGCCCTTATTATTATATTACACTGATTTACTTTCAGCAATAATTTTTTGAGAAATATGCTCCGGGCATCTTTCATACCTTGCAAATTCAGATGTAAAAGAGCCTCTGCCTTGTGTTATCTGGCGCATTGATGTTGAAAATGTTGCCATTTCCGCTTCCGGGATTTCCGCCAGGATTTCCTGCATACCGTCATCCGCCGGAGTCATTCCCAGCACTCTGCCCCGGCGTTTATTTATATCGCCTATGACATCGCCCATTGAATCATCACCGCAAAGCGTTTTAACGGTTAACACCGGCTCCAATATAATAGGCATAGCCTTTGAAGTTCCTTCTTTAAACGCCAGTGAAGCCGCCATTTTAAAGCTCATTTCACTTGAATCAACAGGGTGATAAGAGCCGTCATAAAGAGTTGCTTTTACTCCAACCATCGGATAACCGGCTAAAACACCTTTTTCCATACATTCATTTAATCCCTTTTCAACAGCTGGGAAAAAGTTTTTTGGAACGGAACCGCCTACAACTCTTTCGGCAAATTCCAGCTTTTCACAATCGCAAGGTTCAAATTCAATAAATACATCTCCAAACTGACCGTGCCCGCCGCTTTGTTTTTTATGCCTGCCCTGAGCCGAAACCTTAATGGTAATTGTTTCTCTGTAAGCTATTTTAGGAGCGGAAAGCGTAACATCAACGGAAAATTTTGATTTCAGTTTGGAAACAGCCACATCAATTTGCTGTTCTCCCAAACCTTTAAGAAGCTGCTCATGAGTTTCATTATTAACGAAAAATTCCATACTCGGATCTTCTTCACACAGCCTTGAGAGTCCGGAAGCAATTTTTTCCTCATCGCCTTTTTTAACCGCGTTAACAGCCATGGTGTATGTTGGCTTAGGTGTTGAAACACCATCCGCTTTTATTATTTTATTTGAAAAACAAAGTGTGTCGCCTGTAGAAAATCCCGAAAGCTTAACAACAGCGCCTATATCCCCGGCGGGTATTTCGGAGACGTCATACTGCTTGGCGCCGAACATTGTTACTATTTTCCCCATTCTTTCCTCCTTACCCGTGTTTGCATTATAAACAGAAGCAGAAGGAGATAATTTCCCGCTCAGCACTTTAAAAAATGACAGCTTACCTATAAATGGATCGGCAACGGTTTTAAAGCAAACTGCCGCCAGAGGACCGTTAATATCAGGAGTGAGCTCAATCGGCTCATCATCACAGATAGCGTATTCGGATTTTGGAGGCGGGCACACATCCGCAATAAAATCAAGAAGCTGATTGCATGCCGCTCCGCTTTGCCCGCTTAAAGCAAAAACAGGAACAATAGAGCCGTCCGCAACTCCGATTTTAAGACCTTTTATTTTATCCTGCGGCGTCAATTCCTCGCCGGAAAAATATTTTTCCATAATTTCCTCATCAGTGCCTGCAACTGCTTCGTTGAAAGTATCTTTGGCTGCCTCAAATCTGGCGGAATCATCATGCACGGTATCTGTTTGTGAAAAATCAAAGCCATTATAGGAAAACGCCTTTCCGCTTACCATATTATAATAGGCGGATACTTTTCCGTACTTAATCACAGGCACAACAACCGGGCAGATTACAGCGCCGTATTTTGCAGCCATGGAATTAAAAGTTTTATAAAAATCTGCTCTTTCATCATCCATTTTAGTAACGGCGAAAATTCTTGCCATGCGGCGTGAACCTGCGTTTTTATATGCTTTTTCGCTTCCTACCGACATACCTGAACGCGCGGAAACAACTATTACCGATGTATCTGACGCTCTTACTCCCTCGGCGGCAGCTTCGGCAAAATCGAAAAGACCGGGAGTGTCTATAATATTAATTTTCTTTTCTTTATATTCTACAGTAGCGACTGCGCAGGAAACAGAAATTTTTCTTTTCTTTTCTTCAGCGTCATAATCGGTTACGGTTGTGCCGTCAGACACTTTGCCTATTCTTTCCGATGCTCCCGAAACAGCAAGCAAAGCCTCCGCCAAAGTGGTTTTACCCTTTGACGCGTGACCGGTAAGAACAATATTTCTTATATTTTCAGTTTTATAAATTTTCATATTTTCGCCTCATACAGCAGATATTATTTACCTGCCCAATTAAATTATTTGTTTACATTGTATAATAATTATAAGCGCTTGTCAATTTTATCTGTGGATTTTAACAACTAAAAAATTATTTTTTAACTATTGGAGAAAATTTCAATATATTTTTGGTTAAAATTCACATA
>JAJBVR010000039.1 GCA_020859725.1 Clostridiales bacterium
ATGGTATGGTGTTAATGTAAAATATAACAAAGAAAGTAATGGATATATTGTTGAGGTTGAAAACACGATTTTTTATTTTGACGATAATCCTGATATTGCTGATGAGCAGCAAAGCGATATAATTTATTGTGTAAATGAAAACGGTTATTACTGTTGGGGAGCAAACGAATGGCTGAAATAGATGAAAAGCAGTTAAAGCAGCAAATTAAATCGGAAAATTTTTCAAACGCGTATTTTATTTACGGCGAGGAAAGTTATCTGAAAGAATATTATGTGGGCAGGCTTAAGAGCAAACTGATAGGAAAAAACTTTGAGGATTTCAATTTGCACAGCTATAATGGAAAAAAAGCAGGAATTACCGATATTCTTAAGGATGCCGATTTGCTGCCGATGATGGGCGGATATAATTTAGTTCTTGTATGCGATTATCCCTTTGATAAAAGCAGCGCAGATTGCGGTGTAATAAAAGAATATCTTAAAGATGTTCCGCAAACAACCGTTTTGCTTTTTTGGTATGATACTGTTGAGGTTGATATAAAGAAAAATTCAAAATGGAAATCGGTTCAGTCGGCGTTTGCAAAAGCAGGTTCTTCCGTCTGCTTTTCAAAGCGAAGTGAAAACGAGCTTATTAAAATGCTGGTAAATGGCTGTAAAAGGCGAAATGCAGCGCTTTCGCCTGAAAATGCAAAATATTTAATTTCATTCAGCGGAAGCGATATAAAAACACTTTTAAATGAAACGGAAAAATTATGTGCATTTGTCGGGAACGGAGAAATAACGTTAGATATAATCAACAAACTTGCTGTTAAAAGCCTTCAGGCAAAGGTTTTTGATTTGTCAAAATCAATAGTTAACGGTGATTATGAAAAGGCATACTCTGTTTTAAATTCACTTTTTGCCGCTAAAGAAGAACCTGTTTCTGTTTTAGCCGTAATTTCAAATTGTTTTGTTGATATGTATAGGGTTAAATGTGCGAAAATCGCCGGACTTTCTTTCAGTGACCCGGCTGAATATTATAATTACCGCGGCAGGGAATTTGCTCTTAGAAATGCCGCCAAAAGCTCGGCATCTCTGTCTGTGGAGCAGTTAAGAAAATCTCTTGAAGTTCTTATGCAGGCGGATAACACCTTGAAAAGCGCTTCTGCCGATTCAAGGCTTGTGCTGGAGGAAACCATGGTTAAGCTGCTGCTTATTTCGAAAGAGGTAAAATATGATTAAAATTAAAGAAGTGGTTATTGTTGAGGGCAAGTATGATAAAATAAAGCTGTCAAATATATTGGACGCGCTTATCATTGAAACTAACGGATTTCATATATATAATGACAGGGAAAAAATTAATTTCATAAGAAAACTGGCTTCCGAAAGAGGGATAATTATATTGACAGATTCGGACCATTCCGGTTTTCAGATAAGAAATTTTATTTCACGCGGAATTGATAGAAACAAAATAAAAAATATTTATATACCGGATGTATTCGGAAAAGAAAAACGAAAGCAAGCTCCGTCTAAGGATGGAAAACTCGGAGTAGAAGGCATTTCGGATGAGATACTCATAAAGCTTTTCAGTGAAAATAACATAAGTTATGCGTCGGAAGAAAAAAAGGATTTAATAACAAATTATGATTTGTATACGCACGGGTTTTCAGGAGCCCCCAATTCAAAGGAAAAGAAAAAGAAACTCCTAAAAAGTCTTGAACTTCCGGAATTTCTTTCAACAAATTCACTTTTGAGTTATCTTAATTGTAAAATGACGAAAACTGAATTTGAAAATTATATTACAACTATTTGACTTTTTTGCTCCGTTCCGCAGGGAAGGGGAGTTTTATACCCTAAGTTATAAATATCTGTGTAAAGGCATTCGTTAATGAAAAAAGGCTTGGTGATTTTATCACAGTCTGAAAGCTTTGTAATAATCGGTTTTGATGATTTTTTCTTTATTTCGGCAAGCAGACTTTCCCCTTTTTCGTTAAATCCCAGGATATGGATATACGGGACTTCTGCCGAATATCCGGTTATCCCCAAATACACTCTTAATATTATTCTTTTTATGCGTGAAAGAGTGTATCTTTTTGTTTTAATATTCATATATAATTCATCAAGATTTGAAGAAATTTCAGCCGCGTTTTTGATTCTGTTTTCAAGTCCTTCTGAAATTCCGTCAAACATTAAAAGGCTGTCCTTGCTAATTGTGCGCAATTTATATAATACTGCCTTTTCGCAGTTATAAACAGAAGATATTTTATTTTCATCAAGGGTTTTTCTTATCGCAGAGGAACTGTATAATTCATCATCGGTATCATGGCCCTTTCCTATTCTTTTAATTACCGTGCACGGAAGTGATGTGAATTTGATATATTCGGTAGCAAGTATATTATTAGGTGTTTCAAGTATATCTGATTTTAAAATTTTGCTTCTCGCGGCGGGGTATGATATTCCGCTTTTCATTTCGGCGGATATCATTTTTTGTGTTTTTGTGCTTTTTATTATATCGGCAGCTTTTTTTAATTTATCTAAATCAGCGCATTCCACCCCAAAAGCGATTGAATCAACAACTCCGATTGATTCAAGCAAATCAACGGCGCTTTTGGCAAAACCTTCTGCCGAAAGGGTGGACTGAGCGGCAGGAAGCTCTATTATCAGGTCGGCGCCGTTTTCAAGAGCGATTTTTGCTCTTTCATATTTATTGAAAACGGCAAATTCACCGCGCTGCACAAAGTTGCCGCTCATACAACAGATAACTCGGTCGTTATCTGCTTTTTTTACCTTATCAATTAAATATTTATGACCTTTGTGAAAAGGATTAAATTCACATATTATACCCACATTCATAAAAACACCGAAAATTCAATATATTACTTGACATTGCATTATTATATATATTATTATATTAATATTAAAAGATAAATGCAAGATACGGAGGAATATTTGTGAAAATTCTTGTTATAAACTGCGGAAGTTCTTCTTTGAAATTTCAGCTTATTGATATGAAGGATGAGTCTGTTATATGCAAGGGAACTATTGAAAGAATAGGTATGCCGATAAACGGCGGTGAAAAAAATATTATTTATAAGGTTAACGATAAGGAGCTTATTTTTGACAGAGAAGTTAAGTCTCATACCGATGCCTTCGGCACTGTTATGGAGCTTATGACCAAAAGTGAATTAAAGGTGCTTGATTCGTTTGACGAGGTAGACGCTGTTGGTCACAGAGTTGTTCACGGCGGTGAGAAATATACCAAAAGCGTACTGTTTGACGATACAGTTGTAAAAGACATTGAATCGTTTACTCCGCTTGCCCCTCTTCACAATCCAGCTAATCTTCAGGGCTATGAAGCCTGCCTTTCTGTTTTGGGTCCGAATGTTCCTCAGGTTGCAGTTTTTGACACGGCTTTTCACAGCACCATGCCTCCTATGGCGTATATGTATGCGCTTCCGTATGAATATTATGAAAAATACGGAATCCGCCGTTATGGTTTTCATGGCACTTCACATAAATATGTAAGCCAAAGGTGCGCTTCTGTGATGCATGAAAAAATTGAACGAATTAAAATGATTATCTGCCATCTAGGAAACGGTTCTTCAATAGCCGCAATTAAATTCGGAAAAGTATTTGATACTTCAATGGGTTTCACACCTTTGGATGGATTTATGATGGGAACGCGTTCTGGCGGTATTGACCCTTCAGTTGTTACTTTTTTGGAACAAAAACTGAGTCTCTCTCCAAAAGAGGTTGAAGATATTCTTAACAAGCAGTCAGGTGTAAGCGCTATTTCGGGCGGTTACTCAGATGACCGTGATGTTGTTGCTAAGCAGAATGAGGGCGATGAAAGGGCTATTCTTGCTCACGAAATGCAGGCATATCAGATTGCTAAATACATTGGCTCTTATGTTGCTGCAATGAATGGAGTTGACGCTATTGTGTTCACAGGCGGAATTGGTGAAAACGGTTTCTGGCTGCGAGCGAAGGTGTGCTCATACCTGGGGTATTTGGGTGTGAATATAAATCAAGCGGTTAACCAAAAAGCGGTTAAGGGCGCCGAGGCGGAGTTAACTTCTCCTTCAGACCCTGTAAGAGTGTTTATTCTTGCAACAAATGAAGAACTTATGATTGCAAGAGATACTAAAGAAATTGTTGAAAATTTAAAATAACACAGAAAAGGAGGAGCTGATTATGCCGGAAATAAAATATGAAATTACTGAGCATATTGGTGTGATTTCCGAAACATCAAGGGGATGGACCCGTGAAGTGAATATGATTTCGTGGAACGGTCGTGAGCCTAAGATTGATGTGAGGGACTGGTCCCCGGATCATTCTAAAATGGGTAAGGGCTTAACCTTTACAAAAGATGAAATCAACGAACTAAAAAAACTTGTTGAAAATCTTTAATTTTCCGATTTTAAAGGGCGGCTTTATGCTTAATAAGGTTGCCCTTGAAATTTTGTGTTATTTTTATATTTATCTAAGGAAGTAAAAACTATGAAATGGACATCACTTAATGATTTAAGAGAAAAATATTTATCTTTTTTTGAAAGCAAGGGTCATTTAAGGCTGCCAAGCTTTTCGCTTATACCCGATCATGATAAAAGCCTTCTTCTTATCAATTCGGGAATGGCGCCAATGAAGAAATATTTCACCGGCGAAGTTACTCCTCCGGCCAAAAGGGTAACCACATGCCAGAAATGCATCAGAACTCCTGATATTGAGCGAGTTGGGAAAACTGCGCGTCACGGCACATATTTTGAAATGCTCGGGAATTTCAGTTTTGGCGATTACTTTAAGCACGAGGCAACCAAATGGGCATGGGAGTTTTGCACCGATGTGCTTGATATGCCTGTTGATAAATTGTGGATTACAATTTATGAAAATGATGATGAGGCTTTTGATATATGGACAAATGAGGTTGGCGTTGACCCGTCGCATATTGTTCGATTGGGAAAAGAAGATAATTTTTGGGAACACGGTCAGGGTCCATGCGGACCATGCAGCGAAATATATTTTGACCGAGGTGAAAAATACGGATGCGGGAGGCCGGATTGCGGACCGGGATGTGAGTGTGACAGATACACTGAATTTTGGAACAATGTTTTCAGCAAGTATTATAATGACGGAAAAGGAAATTATACCGAGCTTGCTCAAAAAAACATTGATACCGGTATGGGTCTTGAAAGACTTGCATGCATTCTTCAGGGTGTAGACAATCTTTTTGAGGTTGATACAGTCCAGAATATTATGAAAAAAATTTCAGATATATCCGGTGTTAAATATCATACGGATGATAAAAAAGATATTTCGCTCAGGGTTATTACCGATCATATCAGGTCATCGGTATTTATGATTGCAGACGGAGTTATTCCGTCAAACAGCGGCAGAGGCTATGTTTTGCGTCGTCTTATCCGCCGTGCATGCCGCCATGGGCGCCTTTTAGGTGTTAATAAGCCGTTTTTATTCGAGGTGGCAGATACTGTTGTTGACGAAAATTTAAGCGCGTATGATTATCTTGATTCAAAGCGTGAGCTTATCAAAAAAGTTATTAATGCGGAAGAGGAAGCTTTCGGAAAAACTATTGACAGCGGTCTCGCTTTGCTGGAAGAATATATTTCTAAAATGACGGATAATGTTTTCAGCGGTGAAGATGCGTTTAAGCTTAATGATACTTATGGCTTTCCTATTGATTTAACAAAAGATATTCTTGAGGAAAAGGGAATCACAGTTGATGAAGATAAGTTTAATGCTCTTCTTCAAAACCAAAAAGAAACTGCCCGTGCCGCCAGAATGGATGCCGGCGCAGACGCTTGGAAGGTTAATTCTTTAAAAATCGCCGTTCCGCCGACAAAGTTTTTGGGATACGATAATTTTGACTGCACTGCAGAAATAAAAGCTGTTATTAATTCAGACGGTGAGCAGGTTGAGGCTCTCGGAGCCGGCGAAGACGGTTCATTGGTACTTGATAAAACTACTTTTTATGCTATGTCAGGCGGTCAGGCAGGCGACAGCGGCGTTATTAAAACCAACGGCGGCGTTTTTCTTGTGGGTGATACAACAAAAAATGATGACGGAATTTTTATTCATTCAGGTTCTGTTTCCAATGGTGTTTTCTCCGTGGGAGATGAAGTAAACGTATCTATTAATGAAATGCGCAGAAAATCAATAATGCGTAATCACACAGCCGCCCATCTTCTTCAGGCTGCTTTAAGAAAGGTGCTTGGAAATCATGTTGAGCAGGCGGGGCAGCTTGTTAACGAATTTGAAGTAAGATTTGATTTCACTCATTTTAACGCCCTTACGTTTGATGAAATAAAAAAAGTTGAAATGCTTGTTAACAGCTTTATTTTAGAAGCCGTTCCGGTTGAAATGAATGAAATGCCTATAGAAGAGGCGAAAAAAACAGGCGCAATGATGCTTTTCGGTGAAAAATACGGGAAGATTGTTCGCGTTGTTAAAGCCGGTGATTTTTCAACCGAATTTTGCGGAGGTACCCATGTTTCAAACAGCGGGCAAATCGGATTGTTTAAAATAATGAGCGAATCTTCTGTTGCGTCTGGCGTAAGAAGAATTACCGCGCTTACGGGAATTAATCTTATAAATCACATTGAACATTCTGATTTTGCTCTTAAAACGGTTGCCGCTGTTTTAAAAACATCGGAAAATGAAATTGAAAAGAAAATTGAAACCTTTGTTGCTGATAATAAAGCTAAGGACAAATTGATTTTCAATTTGAATTCTGAAATTACAAAATTAAAAAGCGCCGGATTGCTCAATAATCCCGTTAATATTAACGGACTTAATGTTTATACTGCTAAATTAGACGATATTACTCCGGATTCGCTTCGTTCTCTTGGAGATGATATTAAATCCAAAGGCGGCAACAGCGTCGGTATTATTGCAGGAATAAACGGCGGCAAGGCCTCTATAGTTGCAGTATGCGGAAAAGACGCGGTTGCAATGGGGGTAAAAGCGGACGATCTTGTAAGAGAGGTTGCAAAGCTGGCCGGAGGCAGCGGGGGAGGAAAGCCCGATTCCGCTATGGCAGGCGCTAAAAATATAAATGAATTGGAAAATGCTTTAAATAAAGCGGAAGAAATTATAAGAAATCTTATGAAATAAAGAAAGGCATTTGAGTTATGTGTTTGTTTTGTGAAATTATAAACGGAAATGTGCCATCCGATAAAGTTTATGAGGATAATATGATTTATGCTTTCAGGGATATTAATCCCGCCGCTCCGGTGCACGTTTTGGTTGTTCCGAAAATTCATATTGATTCCGTTAATTCTGTTGATGCAAAAAACAGTAAATATGTTGCTCATATTTTTGAAAAAATCCCGGAAATTGCGAAAAAAGAGGGAATTGAATCTTACAGAATAATTTGTAACTGCGGCAAAGACGCCGGTCAAACCGTTATGCATTTACATTTTCATATTTTGGGCGGAGTTGAATTGGGAGAAAAAATACTGTGAGTGATACCTATGATTTCAAAATAGCCGGTTTGGAAAGAAAATTGAAGAAATTTTCGGTTTCGGACAAACTGGATATTGCTGCATTTATATTATTCGGCGATGTTGAATTAACAGAAAAATGCGCCTTTGAATTATTGAAAAAATGCCCGTATTTTGACTATATAATTACTCCGGAAGCCAAAAGCATACCGCTTGCATATGAAATGAGCAGACAAAGCGGTAAAAAATATATAGTGGCAAGAAAAGGCATTAAGGTTTATATGGATAAGCCTGTTGAATCCGATGTTAAATCAATCACCACAAAAAGCATTCAGCATTTATATCTTGGGCGCGAAGACGGAGAATTGCTTAAAAACAAACAGATTTTGATAGTTGACGATGTTATTTCAACAGGCAAATCGCTTGAGGCGGTTGAATCCCTTGTTTTAAAATTTCAAGGTAATATTGCCGCTTGCTGCGCTCCTGTTGCGGAAGGTGATGCCGCGCTGAGAAATGATATAATTTTTCTTGAAAAGCTTCCGCTTTTCTTTAAATAAAATATTAACAATCAAAATGAATTTAACCCGAAAGTATGGCAATAATACTTTCGGGTGATTTTATGAAGAATGACAGTAAAAAGGTTGCAATAGTAGGAGTAGGTATGGTTGGTATGAGTTTTGCATATGCAATGCTTAACCAAAATATTTGCGATGAGGTTTGCCTTATTGATATAAATAAAGAACGTGCCAAGGGCGAAGCCGCTGATTTATCGCACGGTTTGCCATTTGCTCCCAGCAGTATGAAAATTTATGCCGGAGAATATTCAAACTGCGGGGATATGGATTTAATAGTTATATGTGCAGGCGCGCCTCAGCTTGAAGGTGAATCAAGGCGTGATTTGCTTCAAAAAAATTATAAGGTCTTTAAAACAATAGTTAAACCGATAATTGAAAGCGGATTTAACGGAGTTTTTCTTGTGGCAAGTAATCCTGTGGATATTATGGCTAAAGCAGTGCTTGATTTATCCGGTTTTCCTCCTGAAAAGGTAATGGGCTCCGGTACTACTCTTGATACTGCCAGACTGCGTTATATGATGAGCGATTATTTTAAAATCAATCCCCGAAACGTTCACGCGTATGTAATAGGTGAACACGGAGATTCGGAATTTGTTGCGTGGAGCAATGCTCAAATTTCGGTTTTGCCTTTAAGCAGCTTGGATGATTATAATGAAGAAATGATGGATTCTCTTATGAAAATTGCAGTAAACGTTCGTGAATCTGCATATGAAATCATAAAAGCAAAAAAAGCAACTTATTACGGAATAGGTATGGTGCTTGCGCGCCTTACACGGGCAATTTTAAATGATGAAAATTCAATTTTCACCGTTTCGGCATATTTAAACGGAGAGTATGGAGAAAGCGGATTTTATATAGGTGTTCCCGCTGTGATTAACAGAAACGGTGTGCGTGAAATTTTAGAGCTTTCATTAAATTCGGAGGAAAAAAGAAAATTTCAGCTTTCATCAAATGTTATTAAGGAAATGATTGATGAAATAGGATTTTAAC
>JAJBVR010000015.1 GCA_020859725.1 Clostridiales bacterium
ATACACTTTTGATGAAAGAAAGCTTCTTGCCAAAATAAATTCAATATTCGGAAGCCTTTTGTTTACCTCGGATGATATATCAAAATATAACGATATGCAGGAAAATACTCTTAGGGAAACTTTTGCGCCGTCTGATATTAAAATTAATTTTGCCGAATTTGCGGGCAGGGATATTATGAATATTGAATATATCGAAAACGGCAGGTTAAAAAATCTTAAATTTAATATAAGAAGCGGGGAAAGGCTTTGAATATTCCCGCTGTTATAAAAAAGATGGATAGGTAAAAAGCTTATCCATCAGCATGTAAAAAGGCTCGGCGAAAGCCGGGCTTTTTTGTGTGTTTACGGCAAGAGTTGTAATCAGGCAGATATTTATTACACCGGCGCCGGTGTAATAAAACAAAAAATTTCAGGATAATGATAACAGAACTTTCAAGACAAATATATAAAATAAAAGAAAAAGCATCATAGCAAAAACTATGATGCATAAATCATACTGCACCTTGAGAGGGCGCGCCTTATTTTTGGAATTTACCCCCCCCAATCGGAGGAATTGTGATATATATATCTGACGTTTACGTTTTCCTTTCTACCTGCTTTCGGATTTTATCTTTTCTTCCTCTGCTTTGCTGATTGTTTTAACACCGAAAACAAAATAGATAATGTGGCAAAGCCATACTATGCCGAGTATAATGCACGGAATATAAATTGCTTTGCGAATCATCATAAAAAATCCGATTCCCATAAGCAGAGTTACACTTAACAGGATGGTTGCTTTTGTTTGTACGGTCATCCCCTTTTTCTTTACAAAAGATTCAAGGTGCTTTTTATACATCTTTGTGTTTATAAACCAATTATGCAGCTTTTGTGATGAGTTGGCAAAACAGAATACAGTTACCAAAAAGAACGGAACCGTAGGCAAAATAGGAAGCGCAATCCCGACGCAGCCAAGAGCCAGACAGATACAACCCAAAACGACAAATACAATTTTTTTATTTTCAAAACTTAATCCTCCAAACGCTTCTTTTCTATGCTTTTTGCATTAACTCATTCTCCCGTTTTCAACTGTGTAAACATCGTCTGCAATTTTCATTGTTGATTTTCTGTGAGACACAAGCACAATAGTTTTACCCTGCCGTTCCTCAAGCAGAGATTTTAATATGACGGCTTCATTGAGGCTGTCCAAATTGCTTGTAGGCTCGTCAAGCAGCATAAACGGCGCATTGTGCAAAAAGGCTCTGGCAAGTCCCAAGCGCTGCCGTTCTCCGCCAGAAAGCGTATCTCCCAACTCACCGACTTTTGTGTCATAGGCATCAGGCAGGCTCATAATAAAATCGTGAACAGAGGCTTTTTGCAAGCTGTTTCAATTTCTTCATCAGTTGCATTATGTTTTGCTATAAGGAGATTGTTTTTAATACTGTCATGAAACAAATATGTTTCCTGTGTAACATAGCTTTCCATATTCCTTAGATTTTCTGTGTTAATTTCATCAATAGATTTATTTGATATTTTAACATCTCCGTTTTTCACTTTCCAGAAACGCATTAAAAGCTTAAGCAAAGTTGATTTACCGCTGCCGCTTTTCCCTACAATCCCTATTATTTTATTTTCCGGAATGAGAATGGACACATCTGATAAAGTAGTTTCATTTCCGTAAGAAAAGGTAACGCTTTTAACTTCAGCGCCGCTGAATTTTACATCAGGATGATTGGTTATTTCTTCTGTAATCGGTGTTTCCTCCAATATATCAAGCGCTCTGTTGCCTGCCGCAATGGTATTTTGCAGTGTGCTTCCGAGATTTGCAAGTGCAATCACAGGTCCGAATGAACTCATTAACGCAATCGTAGGAATCAGTATTCCGTCAAACGAAACCTTTCCCGAATAATAAAGCATGGCCGATGAAAAAAGCATGGCAAGATCAAAAATCAGAATAACTGTATTGGTTACGGCAGTATTTCTGCCACTGATTTTTTTCATATGCTTTTCGTCATTTGAAAGAGAGTCGTTCTTTTCATTTATCTGCTCAAGTCTTTCTGTGCCTTGATTAAATTGTATGGTTTCGCTGAGGCCGCGAATACTGTCAAGCACAAACGCACTTAATTCACCGGATTTTGTACGGAATTTCATTCCGTAATTCCCGCTGATTTTTGATATTGCAAGCTGAATAATTACTCCGACCGTTATATAGGCAATAAGCGCAATTATACCAAGCAGCGGATGATAACTGCCGATAAATACGCATAAAATTATTGAAAATAAAAATGCAATAGCCGTTGGTGAAATCGTATGCGCGTAGAAAACTTCAAGCAGCTCAATATCTGATGTGATTACGGAAATCAAATCCCCTTTATCTCTGCTTTCCAGTTTTGCATGGCATAATCTTCGCAGCGCTTTAAATACCTTATCACGGATAAGTGCAAGAAGCTTAAATGCAATAAAATGGTTGCAAGCCTGTTCGGTATACCTCAGAATCCCTCGAACAAGCGCAAAAATGCAAACGTATATAAATATAAATATCATGGAAAAAGGCACGTCAAAATTCAACACATTCAATACGGCATATCCGCCGAAAATTGTGATAAATGCAGCGCAGAGATGACCGATCAGACCCATAAAAACAGCAAGCAGCATATATCCGGCAAGTGGTTTTACCAATCCGATTAAATCCGCCATGACCTTAAAACCGGTTCGTTTTTTCATACCTATTCACACTCCTTTGCATAATTTTCAATATTTTGCTGCGTGTTCCACAGTTCACTATAGTATCCATTATTAGACAGTAATTCACTGTGCCTGCCCTGCTCAACAACACAGCCCTTTTCTATAACATAAATAATATCGCTGTTTATCACGTTAGCAAGACGGTGAGAAATAAGGATAACCGTTTTAATTTCGGCAAGCTTGTGTATACTGTTCATAATTTCATTTTCACTCTCAACATCAATATTTGATGTGGCTTCGTCAAATATGTAAACAGGCGTATTGTGCAAAAGCGCTCTTGCAAGAGCAAGACGCTGGCGCTGCCCTCCAGACAGATTTGACGCTTTCTCAGCAATAACCGTATCCAGTCCGTTTTCGCTTTTTATGAAATCTGCAAGCTTTACCTGTTTAAGTGCATCCCATAATTGCGCGTCATCTGCATCAGGATTACCCATTAACAAATTATCCTTTACAGTTCCTTTAAAAAGGTAGCTGTTGTGGCTTATATAGGTGATATGCTTCATAAGACTCTTTTCGGATATATCTCTTAATTCGGTATTTCCGATTTTTACGGAGCCTTCATAACCTTTATTTTTACCCATAAAGATTTCTGCAATTGTGGATTTACCGCAGCCGCTCTCACCCACGATTGATACAAATTGATTTTGCGAAATATTCATATTAATACCGTGGAGTATTTCACGGTTTTTTCATAGGAAAAACGAAGATTCCTGCATATAATGCCGCTGTCGTTTCCGATATTGAGCTTGTTATCCTGCCGATTTTCGGGCAAATCAAGCAATTTAAAAATTTTATAGCTTGCAGCCATACCATTCATTGCGATATGAAAAAACTGCCCAGCTGACGCATTGGTATAAAGAAATCGGCAGACAAAAGAATAATCAGAATACATCCGCTTAAAGAAACCCTATCCGCGCGATACTGTGTTACAGCCATAATCACACCAAGCGCTGCGCCGCCGTAAGCAATCAAATCCATAATGGTTATAGAGTTGAGCTGCATGGTAAGCACTTTCATTGTAATTTTACGGAATTTTTCCGATTCATCATTCATCTCTTCATTTTTATATTCATCTGCCTGATAAATTTTCAATGTGGTCAGTCCCTGCAAATTTTCAAGGAATGTATCGCCGAGGGCAGTATACTGCCCCCAGTATTTTGAAAGCAGTTTTTTCGCCCAGGTCTGTACCGCAGCAATTGCAATCGGAATAAGCGGCACGCATATCAGAAGCACAATCGCGCAAGGTAAATTTACGAAACTTAAATAGATAAACAAAGTAACCGGAGCCAACATTGCATAAAAGAACTGTGGCAAATAGGCTCCAAAATATGTTTCAAGCTGATCAACGCCCTCAACAGAGATTTGCACTATTTCAGACGTTTTTATCTGTTCACCGTATGACGCGCCGAGTTTAAGCAATTTAGCGTAAATCATTCACGCAGGGTTCTCTTTACGGATTTTGAAGAGAGATAACCCATTTTGCTTGCCGCTGCGCTGCATATAAATCGGATTAAAACAGCCGCTGCCGCAACTGAAACAGTTATCACAAAATCCCTTTTTTGTGCTGTTTTGAGGAATATATTTTGCAAAAGATATGTAATTGCGGTCATCATAGCAATATTTGCCGCAAGTGAACACCACTGAAAAAAACATTTCCCGCCACATATTTTTTACTGTCGCTTACTACATTTATAAGCCGTTTGTTCAACATCATTTTAAATCACCTTCATTTAGCAGGAAAAATCAAAATCAACGTGGCTTAAACGGCTGATTTACCCTGCTGTGTGTTAAAAATATACGGAATATGCAAGTATTCCCGGATTTTGTGCCTTGATTAAGAACAACTCGGCACATTTTAAACTGATTCGCACCAAATCTGAAAATTCAATATGAGATTCGGCGCCTGAAATTGCAGACTTGCTGACGCAAGGCAAAAGCAAAAGCGGCAAATATTGCTTGAATTTCGCTTTGGCAATTTGAATTTAATTTCCAACGCCCAATCAAATCAGTATTGTTAAAATCACCTTTTCTTCTGAAGAATAGGTATTATTCGAAGAATATTGCATTTTCAAACAAATACTTCCATGCAATATCTGACCGATTCCCGCGCCTAAATTTATAAAATTGAATACAGCTGCCGGGAGGAAAAAAGATTGGCGCTTTTTTCCGCGCGTATAAACCTATCGCCGTCAAGATACCAAATATCGCGAATCTGGCGAATTGTGTTTTTTTCACGCTTTATATTATGAAGAGGAAGCGCTCTTAATTGGATTGTTCCTACTGCGTTTTTGAGAATCAATGTACACTGATTTTCAAAACAGTCGTTTACACCGGACAGGTTACTTCTCTCTGTATTATTTTTATAAATCACAAATGGGAATTGATATGCGCCGTCTTTAATATGTTTACAAAGTACGCTTCCTGAAAACCTTGATTTATTTCGCAGTTCATATTTAACACGGTATCTTTCTTCCGCTGAGCGAATTACCTGCATGGATTTTTCTGTGCTGTATAATGACCAATACAGAGCGTCGTGATAAGCGCTTTCCATATCAACGCCTTCATACATCAAATGATTTAAGGTTATATTTATTCTTTCTTCATATTTTTTTGCTTCTATATAACCCAAGTCTGTCAATTTCGGACTGCGAGGATTCGTTTTGTCAACAAGCTTTTCATCCTCCAATGAAGATAATACTCGCGTGATTTTATATTTCTGCTCGCCTAATGTTTTTGAAATGCCCGTAACCGTACCGGCAGATTTATCTGATGAAAGAAAACACAGCAAAACCCGCAGGCGCAAAATATCGGGATAAGTATTCAATCAACCCGCTCCTTAAATTTTTAGTGTTAGCCGACGCTTATATTTTAAAGCAAACAATTCCTTTAAAGGGTTAAGTTAGTCTTTGCTAACTTGTTAATTATATTAAATTAAATCTGCTGTTTTGTCAATATGCTGTTTAAATTTTTTTATTTTATTTGTTGCAGAACCGCAACATCTCATCAATGTTTTTTATATTATATTATATTTTATAAATCTGAAAATACAATACCGAAAAACGTGCCTGTTTCAAACAGTATTGCAACAAAATCACATCTTGAAATTCTATAATCGTGTGATATACTCTTCGTGTTCAATTAAAATTTGAAAAAACAATGCTTTTTTGCGAGTGAGTTAGTTAACGCTAACTTTATTGTTTATATCGAGGTGTAATCAGTGAAAAAATTAAACAGATTATTCAGCATTTTACTTGCATTTTCATTTATTATAATTCAGCCTGTAAGCGTATACGCGGCGCCAACAGATAATCTTGACACGGGTACATATAATTTATCCGCAACATTAAGCTGCTATGTAAACGCAATGGGAGGCGTAGAATTCGGAAAGTCGCTTTTAAAATCTTCTATGCTTATTGTAGATAAAAACGGGAAAAAGAAAATAAAGCTGAATTTAACAAAATCAGCCGTAACCATTTACAATATTACCTGTGATACATTTATTGACGCTTCTCCTTCCGGTACTGCACAGGAATCAAACAGCCAATCGGCAAACGGAACAATAGGATATTATGATAAAAACGGAAAGCTGCAAACGAGCGGCGTTACACATACGCTTAGTAAAGATACGGCGCTAAACTCCAAAAACGAAGCAGTTAAATATGTTGACTCTATAACATTCCCTGTTGATACTGTTTCAAATACATATAAATTAACACTGTTTGTAAACAGCAATGTTATGGGTATGCAATTTGACCCTGCAACGCTTACGGTTGATTGGAGCAGTATTCAGTCATCAGGCGGCGGTAATTCCGAATCAGGGAAAAAATCCGATTCTGACACGACTGCTGCAAATCAAAATGCAAAAAATTCATCAAAAAGCGGCAACGGTGAATCAGCGGCGGCCAACGCATCCGAATCCGCTTCTGCCGGAGATATGCAAAATAATGCCAATTCTCAAAATACGTCAGAACAGGAATCGGATCAGGTTATAAAAAAAGACGGGCTTGATATTCACTATGCTAACGGGAATTCAAAATTAAATTCAGGTGATTCCGACTACGGGGACATTCCTTTTTACGTTTATCTGAATATGCCGGTTTTGATAGGCATGGCAATTTTTTCGGGTGTGCTGATTATTTTGGGAATTACATTGCTTATTGTTTCAAAAAAGCAAAAGGAGAAAAAGCAAGATGAACAAAATCATTAAAAAATTGTTTGCGCTTTATCAGCGGTTTCAATGATACTAAGCCTTTCGGGCTGCGCGTCAAACACAGCGGTGCAAACAACGGTAAACAGCAATCCGAAAATTGTATCCACCTCTGTTGCAATTTGCGAAATACTTGATAAGCTGGGATACGATAATGTTATAGGCGTTCCCGAAACATCATCGGAAAGTATGCCGGAAAGATATAAAAACGTAACCTCCGTTGGCGGCGCCATGTCACCCGATTATGAAATTATTAAAAGCCTTTCCCCGGATTTAGTATTGTCCCCAAAATCACTTGAGGAATCTCTTGCCAACAATTACTCTGCCGCCGGTATCAACTCTGCTTTTCTTGATATGAGCAGCGTTGAGGGAATGTACAGCGCTATCAGCTCACTCGGTGATTTATTTGGCCGCGAAAAACAGGCGCAAATCCTAACAGATGAATACAACAACTTTATGAACACATATAAACAGAATCAAGGCAGTGAAAAAAGCGTATTGATTCTTATGGCTTTTCCGGATGGATTTTACCTTGTTTCAACAGAAAATTCTTATGTGGGGAATCTCGTTAAACTCGCGGGCGGCAAAAATGTTTACGGCGCCGATGCTGACAGCGACAACACCGGAGTTTTGCAGGTTAATCCCGAAGATTTAATTCAGAAAAATCCGGATATAATTCTTGTTTATGCTCACTATTCGGAGGAAGACGCATTTTCCTATATGAAAAATGAATTTAAGACAAACGATTTATGGCAATATTATGACGCCGTAAAAAACGATAAAATATACTATCTTCCGTCAGAGAAATTCGGTATGAGCGCAACGCTCGACTGGATGGAAGCGCTTGATTACTTAAAGCCGATTTTACACGGAGAATAATACGAATACACATATTTTGCAACTTATTGGCTTTGGTGATAAATATGACAAAAAAATTACTGCCGCAAAAAAATAACGGTTTTCCTCGTAACAATACTTGCAATACTCATTATGTTTTTTATTGCAATAAATACGGGCGGACTTAGCACAACCGTTTCTCAGCTGTTCAAAGGATTATTTCTTGAATACGATAAAAACGTTGCCATAATTCTGGAACTCAGATTTCCGAGAATCATTGTTGCCCTGCTCGGCGGCGGCATAATGGCTGTATCCGGCGTACTTATGCAGGCAGTTATGAAAAATCCGTTAGCGGATCCCGGTATTATCGGAATTTCTTCAGGCGCGGCTTTTGCAGCCGCTTTGATATCCGCCTTGCTTCCCTCCCTTGCGTATTTAACTCCCGTCTTTTCATTCGGAGGCGGAATCATCGCTTTTGTTCTTGTTTATACATTGGCTTGGAACGGCAATGTAAGCCCTGTAAGATTAATACTTGTGGGCATTGCAGTTGACGCGTTTTTTACAGGACTGTATCAGGCTTTCGGCTCTGCAACCGGTGGAAATTATACGGGCGCCGCAAGTATCATAAATGCTAATATTTCTTTAAAAACATGGGATGATGTAAAGCTTCTTCTTGCCTATTTCATTATTGCGATTATATGCTGTATTTTTATTGCAGAAAAATGCAATCTGCTGTCTCTTTCCGACATGACAATTCACAGTCTCGGTGTAAATGTAAACAGAACAAGGATAATTGTTTCAGTAGTATCTGTACTGCTGGCAAGCATATTTACTGCCACTGTAGGGAAAATCAGCTTTTTGGGGCTTATTGTTCCGCATATTTCCAGATTGCTTGTAGGTAATAATCATAAAATATTAATTCCGTACAGCGCTTTGCTCGGTGCATTTATATTTCTCTTGGCAGATACAGCAGGACGTTCCATTGCATATCCATATGAAATCAGTTCATCGGTCATTATGGCAATTATCGGAGGCTCTATGTTTATTATTCTTCTAAAAGGGAGCATGCGTGTCTATGAATAATAAATCCATATTATG
>JAJBVR010000042.1 GCA_020859725.1 Clostridiales bacterium
GGTCTGTTATGATAAAATTTGAAAATCCAAACGGATATATTGAAATTACAAACAACTATTTTGAGCAGCTTGTAGGTCAGGCAGCCCAGTCCTGCTTTGGAGTTACTGGCATGGTTAATTCAACTCCCATTCAAAGCTTAAAGGCAATTATTAAAGGAAAAGCGGACTGGGATAATTCAAGCCAGGGAGTCGGCGTTAAAAGTATTAACGGCAGCCTTGTTGTTGATTTGCACATTTCCGTTTCATACGGCGTTAATATTAATGCCATAGCAGGCAGCATCACAAATAAAGTAAGATATACTGTTGAATCCGTAACCGATTTGAAAGTATCAAAAGTTAACGTTTTCGTTGATGCAATTAACTAAAGGAGTTCTTTTTTTAAATGATTACTGGAAAGATGTTTCGGGACGGAGTCATTTCCGCGTCCAATAATATATCAAACAGCCGCCAAGCAGTTGACGCGCTTAATATTTTTCCCGTTCCTGACGGTGATACAGGCACTAATATGAGTATGACAATCGGAGCGGCGGCAAAAGAAATGGCGGTTCTGCCGGATGACTGTACCATAGCCGAGGCATCGTCGCGCTGCGCTTCGGCATTGCTAAGAGGAGCAAGAGGAAACAGCGGAGTAATTCTTTCGCTTATTTTCCGGGGATTTTCAAAAAGCTTTAAGGGGCTTGAATCCGCAGACGGAAAAGCCTTGTCAAAAGCGTTTTCGCTGGGTGTTGAAGCAGCCTACAAGGCGGTTATGAAACCTACAGAGGGCACAATATTAACGGTTATAAGAATGGCGGCGGAAGCTGCGTCCGAAACAGCGGAAAAATCAGATGATACTCTTGAAATTTCAACGGCTGCGCTTTCCGAAGCAAAAAAAGCGCTTGCAAAAACACCGGAGCAGCTGCCGGTGCTGAAAAAAGCCGGTGTTGTTGATGCCGGCGGACAAGGTCTTGTTTTGATTTTTGAGGGCTTTGAAAGCGTGTTTACAAACGGTGCGATAGTTCAGCCGCTGGACGGTTCGGCGGTTTCCGTTGTTTCAATGCCCGATAAAAACAAGGTTGGGGACGCCTCCGATGATATTGAGTTTGGATATTGTTCGGAATTTCTTATTGAAAAATTAAACGGCGCCAAAGAAAAAGATCCGCTTAAGCTTCGTGCTTTTTTGGAATCAATAGGCGACTGCGTTGTAGTTGTGGATGATAATGACATAACTAAAGTTCATGTTCATTCAAACGAACCGGGTAATGTGATTCAGGCGGCGCTGAAATACGGCCAGCTTATTAATATTAAAATTGATAATATGCGTTATCAGCACAGAAATGCACAAGAGGGTGTTAAGTCCGGCGAAGCGCCTGTTATGCCAAAGGCAGAGCCCGTGAATAAATACGGATTTGTAACCGTTTGTGCCGGAAAGGGCCTTGCGAAATTATTTAAAGATATAGGAGCCGATATTGTTGTAAGCGGCGGGCAAACTATGAATCCTTCAACAGATGATATATTAAACGCCATTATGGCAACGCCTGCCAAAACTGTTTTCGTGCTGCCTAATAACAAAAATATAATTATGGCGGCGGAGCAGGCAATTCCGTTGGCAGAGGGCAGGGAAGTAAGGGCGCTGCAAACCAAAACAGTTCCTCAGGGCATTTCTGCAATGCTTATGTTTGATGAAAGTGCAGGCGCGGATGAAAATCAAATGGCAATGATGGAAGCTGCGGAAAATGTTTCCACCGCCCAGGTAACTTTTGCCGCCAGAAACAGTGAGATAGACGGCGTTCCGATAAAGCAGGGCGAAATAATGGGACTTTGCAACGGTAAAATAAAGTTTACCGGAACGGATGTTGAGGACGTTGCGCTTAAAACTGCTTCAAAAATTTATAAAAAATATCAAACAAGTATTATGACTGTGATTTACGGCGAGGATGTTTCAGAGGCCCAGGCTGAGGCGGTTAAGAACAGACTTTCCGAAAAATTCGGCGATGATCTTGAAATAAGTATTGTAAACGGCGGTCAGCCTATATATTATTTTATATTTTCAGCGGAGTAGCTATGCTTAATCTTGAAAATGATATTAGATATATTAAGGGTATTGGCGAAAAGAAAGCCGAGCTTTTCAGAAAGCTCGGCATTTTCCGCGTTCGGGATCTTATTGAGCATTACCCGCGCGGATATATGGATTGGTCGGATTATAAAACGGTGGAAGAATGTGAAAGCGGGGAAACTGTTTTTATTAAAGCGGCAATGGTAAGCACTGTAAAAGAACACATGGTGCGTAAAGGAATGACGCTTTACAAATGCGATTTCTCAGACGGTAAAACCGTTATCAGAGTTACAATATTCAATAACAAATATTTGGCTGAAGCGCTTAATATTTATAAAGATTATATACTTTACGGAAAAATCGAAAAAAAACTCACCTATGCCGAAATGAGTTCGCCTAAAATAGAAAGCGCGCAAAGCGGCTTGGGAATAAAACCGATTTATCATGCCTCTGAAAAATTAAATTCAAACGCTATTCAAAAGGCGGTTAAAACCGCACTCGGTTCCCTGGATACTCTTGCTGAAACACTCAGCTCGGATATACGTTTGAAATATAATTTGGCTTCTCTTGATTTTGCCGTAAGGCAAATTCATTTCCCCGATAATTTTGAAAATCTGAAAAAGGCAAAAAACAGGCTTATTTTTGAGGAGCTTCTTATTCTTCAGCTTGGACTTTTAAAGCTGAAAAGCAAAAGAAAGAAAAAAACAGATTTCATTATATCAAAGAATTACACCGAGGAGTTTTTTAAACTGCTGCCCTTTAAACCGACCTGCGCGCAGGTTTTAGCTGTTAATGATTGCGTGGGAGATATGAAAAAGAGCTTCCCTATGAACCGGCTTATTCAGGGAGATGTGGGAAGCGGTAAAACCGCCGTGGCGGCGGGAGTTATATATTCCGCCGTTAAAAACGGATACCAGGCGGCGCTTATGGCTCCAACGGAAATTCTGGCTTTTCAGCATTATGAAACCCTGGCGTCATTTTTTAAAAAATCCGGAATAAGAATCGCGCTTTTAACAGGAAGCGCTTCTTCGGCTGAAAAAAAGAAAATTAAGCTATCGCTTTTAAACGGTGAAACAGATTTGATAATAGGCACTCACGCTCTTATACAAAATGATGTTGAATTTAAAAATCTTGCGCTTATAATAACAGATGAGCAGCACCGTTTTGGGGTTAATCAAAGGGCGAATCTTGCAATGAAAGGAGCAGGCGTGCATACCGTTGTTATGAGCGCCACACCTATTCCGAGAACACTTGCGCTTATGATTTACGGAGATCTTGATATATCCGTGTTGAACGAGCTTCCGCCGGGCAGGCGGGAAATACGCACGGATGTGGTTGATTCAAGGTATCATAACAGGATATATAATTTTGTTAAAAAGGCAATAAGCAGGGGAGAACAGGCATATATTGTGTGCCCGCTTGTTGACGCCGCAAACGGCAATGATTTGATTTCCGTGAAAGCATATGCCGAAAATTTGGCAGGCAGTGTTTTCAAAGGTGTTAATATAGGCTTGCTTTACGGAAAAATGAAATCGGCGGATAAGGAAAAGATTATGAGGGCTTTTGTTGACGGAAGCATAAAAATTCTGGTTTCAACAACCGTTATTGAAGTTGGCGTTGATGTGCCCCTGGCAACAATTATGATAATTGAAAATGCGGAAAGATTCGGGCTTTCACAGCTTCATCAGCTTAGGGGCAGGGTTGGCAGAGGAAACAAAAAGTCCTATTGCATATTGGTTTCGGACAGCAAAAGCGAATCTTCGGCGGAACGCCTGAATATTATGAAAAAGTATTCGGACGGATTTTTTATTGCCGATGAGGATTTAAAGCAAAGAGGTCCGGGTGATTTTTTCGGAAACAGGCAGCATGGGCTGCCGGATCTGAAAATTGCAGATATGCTTTCAGATATGGATACTCTTAAGCTTTGCCGTGAATGCGCGGATGATATTTTGAAAGAAGATTTTAATCTTGACCTGCCTGAATATAAAGCGCTTTCCTTAAAAATTACGGATATGTTCGGAAATTCAGTTCCGAATTAACCGAAAAGCTGCCAATGAATTTTCATCGGCAGCTTTTTATGATTTATTGAGCGGTTTGAGTTTCTGTCTGCGCGGCGGTTGTTGTTTCGGTTTCACCGTAAACCTGAATAATAACTTCTTCTCCCTTAGCTATTTCGCTGTTTGCTTCAGGAGCTATACCGCCGTTATGTTTAACATAATCTGCTGTATGTGAGCCGTCATTATAAACAGTAACGATTTTAACCGTGAATCCTTTGTCTTCAAGCGCTTTAACTGCCGCGTCCCGGCTCATTCCGCCTACATCGGGAACGGCAACCGTTTCTATTCCGCGGCTTACGGTCAGCACAATATCGCTTCCCTCATCAACAGATTCTCCCGCGTCTACGCTTTGCTTAAATACTACTCCCGCTTCAACATCTGTTGAATATTCATATATGAAGCTTATTTTAAACCAAGTATTCCAAGGACCGTTGTTTTTAATATCGGTTTCGGTAAATTTCGCGGTGCAGAAATCGGGAACGGTTACTTTAGAAATAGTTATGCTTGGAGTGGTTTGTTCACCCTTTTTCAGAATATCCGTAAACGCAAAAATGTAAACCGATAATCCGGCAATTAATATAACAGCAACGGCTATCAATGCTATTGCCGCTTTTTTTCTGCCGCTTTTTTTGTTTTTCTTTTTTACGGCTGAATTATTTGCCGTATCGGCCTGTTTTGTTCCCTCCTCGTTGGCAGAAACGCTGCTTATTGCAGACTTTGCCACAACCGAAGGCGCCGCGCTTAGCAGTTCTCTGAAATCATACACATCCTGAATTCTTTTTTCAGGATATATCTGAAGCCCCGCGCCAAGCGCTTTTATAACATGAGCAGGTATTTTTTCAGCTATTCGGTTTGGAATCATAAGTTTGTCATTTGCTTCTCTTGAAACAGCGTCAGGCGGATTGGTGCCCACAAGCGCCCTGTAAATGCAGGCGGAAAAGGCATATATATCTGTTGCGGGGCAAATTTTATGATTGTTGTTATACTGTTCCAAAGCGGTGTATCCGGGATTTTCATTAAATTCCAATTCTCCGTCCGCCGTATTGCATTCATTAATGCAAAATCCTGCAAGGCGCACTTTTCCGTCCTTGCAAAGAACAAGATTATCAGGATTTATTCCTCCGTGGATTATTCCGTTTGAATGAAGGTTTTCCAGTGTTGTAAGTACAGGCATAAACATTAAGCGGGCTTTATCCCACAAAATATTATTATCCTCACTTCTCAAAAGAAAATCCCTCAGAGTTACAGTGGATATTTTTTCACAAACGGCATATGCTGTTCCGTTTTCCTCAATAACATCCACAACGGGGATTACGGCTGAAAGAGAATTAAGGCTTTTCAGTGTTTTCCACAGTTTTATGAAAGAATCCTTATATTTCTCAAAGCTTTTTTTGTATTTTTCCCTGATGTGAACCTCATAATTCCCCTCAAGGCGGTTTGCAATGTTTTTAGGAAGGAATTCCCTTATGATTACACAGGCTTTTCGTTCCGTGTCATACCCCGAATAACTCGCAGAATCGCCTTCCTGCGATATAAAAGCCCCAACAATGTATCTTCCGCCGTTCAAAACCGTTTTAGGCGGTAAAAACAGCATATCTGCAACCGTGTCGTTATCATAACCGCATTTCGCACAAATGCTGCCCTGCGTAAGCGGATTAAAACAATTCATACATAAATTATCTGTGTTCACTTTTATTCCCCCAAATTATAAGAAGCAGTGAATGCAATTTCCGAAAATATATTACTGAAATATATTATAGATAGTTTATCAATCAAAAAGCAATTTGTCAAGAAAAGCGGAAACCTTTGCATATATTATTAACACATAATTGACAAAAATTTAATTTTGTAATATAATGAATATATTAATTAATCAGAGGTATTTGTAACGGATTTTAAAATTTTGCCAAACGGAATGCGCGATGGCTTCGTTATTATAAAAAAATGTGAGGAAAAGAAAACCAAAAACGGCTCGTCTTTTTTAGATTTAATCATAGGCGATAAAAACGGCGAGATTCCCGCAAAGCTTTGGGATTTCAGCGGAAACGAGCTTTTTGAGGAGGAAATGGTTGTTAAAGTTCGCGGCGCCATAGAGCAGTACAACGGAAAAGACCAGTTCAGAATTGTTCAAATCAGACCCGCCGTGGCTTCCGATGATTATAATTTGGCGGATCTTGTGCCGGCTTCCGAGGTTGGTGGGGAACAGATGTATAATATGATAATTAAAAGGGTAAATGCTTTTAAGGATGATGATTTGAAAGCTGTTGTTACCGAAATCCTTAAAAGCAAAAAAGATATTCTTATCACATGCCCTGCGGCGTTCAGACTTCACCACGCTATGGTGGGAGGGCTTATGCTTCATACTATGTCGATTATAAGGCTTGCCGAGGAGGTTTGCAAAATTTATCCGAATGTGGACAAAGAATTGCTTCTTGCCGGGGCAATTCTGCATGATACGGCAAAAACCTGGGAATTTACTTTCGGAAAAACAGGTCTGGTAAAATCATATTCAACAGAGGGTGAGTTAATAGGTCATCTTGTTAAGGGAGCTATGTATGTAGAAGAAGCTGCGGAAAAATTGAATATAAAAAGCGAAAAAATAATACTTCTTGAGCATATGATTTTAAGCCATCACGGTGTTCCCGAATTCGGTTCTCCCGTAAGGCCTATGTTTTTAGAGGCTGAAATATTATCATCTCTTGATACGCTGGACGCCAAAATATATGAAATTAACGCTGCCGTATCAAAGGTTGAGCCGGGAAAATTTACAGACAGGCAGTGGTCGTTGGATAACAGAAAGCTTTATAATCACGGGCTTTCAGGTACCGGGCATAAAGTTAATTTGGAAAACTGATTTATACTGACGGGAGCAGAATTATGGAAGCAAAAGAAAAAACTGGACGGAAATATCGTTAACGGTATCTGTTAACGATATTGAAACGGCGGGGAATATTGCCGGCATGGCAGTTCCTTATGGAATTTATATTGAGGATTATTCATCTCTTGAGGAAGAAACAATGCAAATAGCGCATATAGATTTAATAGACGAGGCGCTTTTGAAAAAAGACAGGGATAAGGGTATTATACATATTTATATCAATCCGGATGAAAATCCGGCTGAAGCTTCAGCATTTATTACTTCCAGGCTTGATGATGAAAACATCAAATATCAAATTGATTTTTCAGATTGCAGAGCGGAGGATTGGGTAAATAATTGGAAGCAATATTTTCATTCCATGCCCGTTGGGGATAAGCTGCTTATACGCCCGGTGTGGGATGATGAATATGATTCGGTCGGCAGAAAGGTGCTTAATATCGAACCGGGTTTGGCTTTCGGCACAGGAAGCCATCCAACAACAAAACTGTGCCTTGAAACACTTGAAAAATATGTTAATTCCGATTCAAAGGTGCTTGATGTGGGGTGCGGAAGCGGAATTTTGTCTGTTGCTTCATTGCTTTTGGGTGCGAAATCTGCGTTTGGAATTGATATAGACGGGCTTGCTGTTAAAACCGCCGTTCAAAACGCGGAAAAGAATGGCTTTTATTCTCCTGCCTTCAAAGCGGTAAAAGGGGATTTAACCGGCGGAATAACAGGATTGTATAATATTATTGCAGCAAATATTGTGGCGGATGTTATTATTTCATTTAATAAAGACGCAGGAAATTTTCTGCTGCCGGGCGGCGTGTATATTACCGGCGGTATTATTGACTCAAGAAAGGAAGAAGTTGAAAGATCTTTTTCGGAAAACGGGTTTAAAATTGTTGAACACCGCGGCGAAAAGGGCTGGAATGTTTTTGTGTGTGAGAAATTATGAAAATTTTAATATTTGTTTTAATTGCCGCGGCAGTTCTTATTTTGCTGCTTTTCTTGGTTTGCGCCGTTGTGTTTAATGAATTGGTTTGGCACAAAACAATACCAGTTCCTAAATTTATAACCGGTTTGATTGCCGGAAATGATTCTTCTGAAAAAAGTTTTGAAACAGATTCAAAAAAGGGCGTTTGATTGTATAAGTAAAATGCCTATGGAAAGCTTGCAGATCAAAGCGGAAAACGGGGAAAAGCTGAAAGCAAATCTTATTTTGCCCGAAAAAAGCAATTCAAGAGTTATAATTGCCTGCCACGGAGCAAGAAGCTCCGGACTCGGCGAGTTTCGCTTTATGGCGGATTATTTCAAAAAAGGCGGTTATACCGTTTTGCTTCCGGAACACAGAGGCTGCGGACACAGCGATGGTAAATATATGGGATACGGCACCAACGAATCCGCAGATACTTTATTGTGGCTTGATTATGCCAAAAAAAGATTTTCCGGATATTCCGTTTTCCTTATGGGTGTTTCAATGGGGGCGGCCACTGTGCTTATGATGAGCGATAAAATAAAGGATAATTCGGTTTGCGGAATTGTTGCCGACTGCTCCTATACATCAGCTTGGGATGAATTTTCATATCAGCTGAAAACTTCCTTTCATCTTCCCGATTTTCCCGTTTTATATATTTGTGATTTATACTGTAAAATTTTTTGCGGATATTCTTTTAAAGACGCCGCCCCGATTAAATCTGTAAAAAACACCTCAATACCGATATTGTTTATTCACGGAAAATCAGATGATTATGTTCCGTTTTATATGCAGAAACAGCTCTATGATTCCTGCTCTTCGGAAAAATACATTTTGCCTGTTGACGGAGCGGTTCACGCGAGAAGTTATTATACAAATCCTGAAGTTTACGAAAAATCAATAAATGCCTTTTTTGATAAATATGATAAAGGATT
>JAJBVR010000117.1 GCA_020859725.1 Clostridiales bacterium
TTTTATAAGTGCAAACCACTTTTTAAAAAAAGTTTTCATAATGATGATTCCGTTGCAATAATGCCTTTAATAAGCAAGGCTCTGCACGGTGCCGCTTCGGCGCCTCCTATTTTAATGGGTGCGGCAAAAAGAAAATACTCGCCGTCCTTAACATCCGTTAAATCTATCCCCTCAAGAATCGCAATGTTGTTATACATCAGTTCCCTGTGAACCGAGCCTTCATTTTCAGAAGAAGAAATTGAAACGGAATCTATTCCAACCAAACTAATATTGAATCTGCAAAGTTCATTTACCGCGTTATCCATAAGATACCCGTTTCCGCCGCATTTTATAAGCAAACGTTTACAATCCCACGGCAAATTTCTCTCTATCCACTGAGCTGTAACAGGGCCGTTCGCCGATGCTACCACACATCTTCCCACAAACTGAGAAACCGAAAGCTCATCAACAGGCTTTCCGTTTTCAACAAAATGAAGCGGCGCATCAATATGCGCCCCGGTGTGAAGACACATTTTTATATCCGAAAGATTATATTCACACCCGCCGCGAATATCTGAAACTCTTTTTAAATTCGGCTTTGTATCTTCTCCGTAAATTTCAGCTTTTAAAATATCGGGAGATATATCATAAATAATCATAGCTTTTATTTTAAAATTCGACTAAAAACAACAATAAAGAACATATCATTCAATATATATGCACAATTTTTCATAATTGTACCATATATGCTTTTATTATGCAATCGGATAAGCCGGTTTTTAATAAAATTGTAATTTAAGACTTATAAATTATTAATAAATAAAATGTAATATTGCAAAAAAGCATATAAGCATTTATAATATACTAAAATATGGTATGAAATAAAGGAGTGTAAAAATGAAAAAAACAATTTCGCTTTTACTTTCGGTAATTATAATAGTTCTTGCGTTTTCTTCATGCTCTTCAAAGCCCAATGCTGAGCTTACCGAAGAAAATATTACCAAAACGGTTGACACTGCTTTTACCGCTTTGAAAGAATTTGACACAAAAAAGCTTGATACATACGTATCATCCTCCACCTTGAGCATAATTATGAAATATGCCGAAAGCCATACTCAATTTCAGGATTTGGGCAAGGCGATATTTTCAAACCTTTCTTATGAAATAAAAAGTATTGACACGCAGAACCGTACTGTTACCGTGTCCGTTTTAAACAAGGATCTTTATGACAAGGCGTATACCTTTGTTAACGGCCTTTTGCAAAACTACAGCACATTGCAGCTTTTGCAAAGACTTGGCGATGACGCTTGGCTTGATAATAATTTAGCTAAATTAACAGATGAGATTGACTCTGCGTCTATGCAGAGTTCCCCAACGGATATTACGCTTACCATATCTCAAAGCAGCAAAAATTTTGTGCTTCAGTTTGATGAAAATGCGGAAAATGGAGTATCCGGCGGAGCGCTTTCCGCGATAAAAGGCACAATTTCATAAAAAGCGTGACATAAGAATAGATATGTGTTAAAATATTTATTTGATTTATATTAAAAATATTAATTACCATAATCTGAGGTGAAATAATGGCAAATAAATTTCTTACCGCGCTTTTCGGCGATTATTCGGCAAAAGAAGTTAAGCGGGTAAAAAAAACAGCGGATAAAGTTCTTGCCCTTGAAAGTCAGTATGAGGCGATGGATGATAAAGAGCTTACCGGACAAACAAAAATTCTTAAAAGCAGACTTGAGAACGGTGAAACGCTTGACGATATTTTGCCGGACGCTTTTGCCGTGTGCCGCGAAGCCGCATGGCGAGTGCTTGGAATGAAGCACTTTCCCGTGCAGGTTATAGGAGGAATCATACTGCATCAGGGAAGAATCGCGGAAATGAAAACCGGTGAAGGAAAAACACTTGTGGCAACTCTTCCGGCTTATCTTAACGCACTGGACGGAAAAGGAGTGCATATTGTTACAGTTAACGATTATCTTGCAAAGCGTGACTGCGAATGGATGGGAAAGCTTTACAGATTTTTAGGCTTAAGCGCGGGTCTGATAATTCATGAAAAAACAAACAGAGAACGCCAGGATGCTTACAACTGTGATATAACTTACGGCACAAATAACGAAATGGGATTTGACTATCTTCGCGATAATATGGTGCTTTACAAAGAGCAGAAAGTTCAGCGCGGTCGTAATTTTGCTATTGTGGACGAGGTTGACTCCATACTTATTGATGAAGCCAGAACACCGCTTATAATAAGCGGAAGGGGCGAACAGTCAACTGATTTATACCGCCAGGCAAACGACTTTGCCAAAACGCTGAAAATGGACAAGGTTGCCCAGATGGATGAAAAGCAGGACACCGAGGAAACTTATGACGGCGATTTCGTTGTGGATGAAAAAGCACGCACAGCAACGCTTACCCAAAGCGGTGTAAAAAAAGCGGAAGCGCGTTTCGGTGTTGAAAATCTTATGGATATGGAAAACACAACCCTGCTGCACCATATCAATCAGGCTATAAAGGCAATCGGCGTTATGCGCCGCGATATAGATTATGTTGTTAAAGACGGGCAAGTGCTTATAGTTGACGAATTTACAGGCCGTATTATGCTTGGCAGAAGATATAATGACGGACTGCACCAGGCCATTGAAGCCAAAGAGGGAGTTAAGGTTGAGCACGAAAGCAAAACGCTTGCTACGATTACATTTCAGAATTACTTCCGCCTTTATAAGAAGCTTTCCGGTATGACCGGCACGGCAATGACGGAATCACAGGAATTCAGCGAGATTTACAAGCTTGATGTTGTTGAAATACCAACAAACAAACCCCTTATAAGAGAAGATTTGCCCGATGTTATATTTAAAACCGAAAGGGCCAAATATGTTAACGCTATTGAGCAGATAAAAAAATGTCATGAAAAGGGGCAGCCCATTCTGGTGGGCACAATAAGCATTGAAAAAAGCGAAATCCTTTCTAAAATGCTTAAAAAAGAAAGAATCCCGCATAATGTTTTGAACGCAAAAAATCATGAGCGCGAGGCGGAAATCATTGCCCAGGCAGGTAAGCTTGGCGCCGTTACCATAGCCACAAATATGGCGGGCCGCGGAACAGATATTATGCTTGGAGGAAATGCGGAATTTCTTGCAACCGCCGAAATGAAAAAGCTTCAATATGCCGATGAAATTATAGCGGACGCTAAAGGCTTTGCCGAAACAGATAATGAAGAAATTATTGAGGCAAGAAACAAATTCAGAGAGCTTGAAGCGAAATATAAAGAGGAAATTAAAGATGAAGCAGACAAGGTTCGCTCCGCCGGAGGCTTATTTATTTTAGGTACTGAGCGCCACGACTCAAGAAGAATTGACAATCAGCTCCGCGGCCGTTCCGGTCGTCAGGGAGACCCCGGAAAATCCCAGTTCTATCTTTCCACGGAAGATGACTTGATACGCTTGTTCGGCGGTGAAAGAATGAAAGCCGTTATGAACCGCCTTGCCGTTGATGAAAATATGCCGATTGAAAGCAAAATGATTTCCAACACAGTTGAATCATCGCAGAAAAAGGTTGAAGGCAGAAACTTTGCCATAAGAAAGCAAACCCTGCAGTATGATGACGTTATGAACCGCCAGCGTGAGCTGATTTACAGCCAGCGCGATATGGTGCTTGACGGAATTGATTTAAACGATAAAATTCTTAATATGCTTGATTCAAGCATTGAGGCAAACGTGCCTGTTTACTGCGCCAAGGACGCAAATAAAAAAGATTGGAATTTAAACGGCCTTAAAGAAAAATATAAAGACTGGCTTTTGTCTGAGGAAGAATGCGAAAAGCTTGAAGGGCTTGATGTTGAAGAAATAATTTCAATGCTTAAAGAAACAGGCAGAAAAAAGCTTGAGCAAAGACGAGAGGCATTCGGCGATGAAATTTATAATGACCTTTCAAGAAAAATTCTTCTTCACAACGTTGATTCGCTTTGGATGGATCATATAGACGCTATGGAAAATCTTAAAGACGGCATCCATCTTCGCTCCTACGCTCAGCAAGACCCCGTTGTTGCTTTTCGTATAGAATCTTATGATATGTTTGATGAAATGACGGCAACTATACGCGAAAACACGGTTAAGATGATGTTCACTACAATCGTAAGGCGCCGTGAGGATGTTGAACGCAAATCTGTTGCAAAAATAACCGCAACATCTTCCGGAGGAGATGATACTGCTAAAAAAGAGCCTGTAAGGAAAGGCAAAAAAGTAGGTCCCAATGACCCATGCCCTTGTGGGAGCGGCAAAAAATACAAAAAATGCTGCGGTTCACCGGAAAAGCTTGCTCAGCAAGGCAAATAATTATACAAACAAGCGGAATTAATTCAGAAATATATTTATAAATTCAGAATAAATTCCGCTGTTTAAAAGCATTTTTAAAACGGCATAAAAATTTATATGTTTTTATGTTAATACAAAATCAAAATAAATCGGGACTTCCCGGTGATGAATATCAATCATCATTGCGGAGGCTCGATTTGCGTTTTAATCAGATATTAAAATTTTTATTTTAAATTTAAAAGAGTTTTAAACGCTCCGTTATTATTAATGCTGTAAATCAATTCAAAAAAATCATTAACAGGAATTGACTTGCCGTTTCTGACCCACCATGTCATTAACCCTATTTGCCCGCTTGCGATATATTCCAAAACTCCGTTTGCCTTATCGGAATATTCGGGCACGGAATAATCAAGCTTTTCCTTTAAGCATTGCAAAGCAACCTTTTTCATTTCGTGCTGAACGGTTTTATTGTCCCTTTTTTCAATAAACAGAATTATAATATCCTTGTGTTTTTTAAAAAAGCGAAGAATCAAATCCATGTTTTCTGGATTTTTATCAATAATTATTTCTACTATAAGAGGATATATCTCTTTAATTAACCCTATCACATAATTTTCCATATATGAAAAAAGATCATATATGTCTTTATAATAATAGTAAAATGTTCCTCTGTTAATATTTGCCAGACTGCATATTGAGCTAACGGATATTTTATCAAATTCTTTTTCCTTATAAAGCTCCTTAAACGCATTCATTATTGCATTTTTTTGTATCTTCATTAGAATGATTTGCTTTTCTTGCCATATTATTTTCTCCTTAAAAAATTAAACATTTTGTCAGATTTTGTTTATTGTTTTTGTTTTATGTTTTAATTATAATATAAAGCAGTAAAATAATCAAACATGCTGTATGATTTTAAGGAGGTAAAATATGGAATTTGAAAAAAAAGAAAAATCTGATATTAAAAGCAAACAAAATCCATATCTGCTTGGAATTGATATAGGCTCAACAACAGTTAAATTTTATTTGCAAAAAGACTCTGAAGTTATTTTCGCGTGCTATGAAAGGCATTTCAGCAAGGTAAGGGAAAAAACATTGGAAATTCTGAGCAGACTTTCCGAATTTCTTAAACCGGATGATATTATAAAAACGGTTATATCAGGCTCTGCCGGCATAGGCATTGCCGAGCTCTCCGGCATTTCATTTGTGCAGGAGGTTTTTGCAACGGGAGAAGCAATAGAAAATCTTGAACCGGACGCCGATGTTGTTATAGAGCTTGGAGGAGAAGATGCTAAAATAATATTTTTCGACAAGGGCGGAATTGATGAAAAGATGAACGGTTCCTGCGCCGGCGGAACCGGAGCATTTATTGACCAAATGGCAACTCTTCTTGGCGTAAGCCCGGCAGAGCTGGGCGAGCTTAGTATGAATTACACGGAAATTTATCCCATTGCTTCCAGATGCGGAGTTTTCGCCAAAACAGATATACAACCGCTTATTAATCAGGGAGCAAAAAAAGAAGATATTGCCGCATCCATTTATCAGGCTGTTGTAAATCAAACCATCGCGGGATTGGCGGGCGGAAGAAAAATAAAGGGCAAAGTTGTTTTTTTGGGCGGGCCTTTGTATTATTGCCGAGGGTTAAGAAACCGTTTTGTTGAAACTCTGAATCTGTCAAAAGATAACGCGATTGTGCCCGGATACGCAAATATTTCAGTTGCGTTAGGAGCTTCATTTTATGCCGCAGAAAACGGAACGCAAATCGAATACAATGAATTAATCAAAAAAATTGAGCAAACCGTTTTAAAGAAAGATTCCGTAAGCTCTTTTGAACCGTTATTTAAAAATGAAGAAGAGTATAACAAATTTAAAAAACGCCATTCTTCTGACAATGTTGGAAATAAAGATATTTTAAAATACAACGGAAACGCTTGGCTTGGGATTGACTGCGGCTCAACAACCACCAAGCTTGTTCTTATTGACAGCGGATTTAATATTTTATATTCATATTATTCCGATAACAGCGGAGACCCGGTTAATATAGTTTGGGAGCAGATAAAGAAAATCTATTCGCTTTGCGAAAGCAGAATAAAAATTAAGGGAGCATGTGTAACCGGATACGGGGAAGAACTTATAAAAAGCGCTTTCGGGATTGATTTCGGCCTGGTGGAAACAATAGCCCACTATACCGCCGCAAAACATTTTAATCCGGAGGTTGAATTTATTCTGGATATAGGCGGGCAGGATATAAAATGCTTCAAAATAAGAAATAATGCCATCGATTCAATCATGCTTAATGAAGCTTGTTCTTCCGGGTGCGGCTCTTTTATTGAAACGTTTGCCAAGGCTATGGGATACACAGCGGAAGAATTTGCAAAAATTGCATTGTTTGCAAAAAATCCCGTTGATTTGGGTTCCCGCTGCACTGTTTTTATGAATTCCTCAGTTAAGCAGGCGCAAAGAGACGGTGCAACGGTTGGCGATATAAGCGCTGGTCTGTCAATTTCCGTTGTTAAAAACGCGCTGTATAAGGTTATCCGAGCGTCATCCGCGGAAGAATTAGGCAAAGAAATTGTTGTGCAGGGCGGTACTTTCCTTAATGACGCCATACTTAAAGCATTTGAAAATGAAATAGGGGTAAAAGTAACAAGACCTAATATTGCAGGTTTAATGGGAGCTTACGGAGCGGCGCTTTATGCAATGGAAAATGGCTCTGAAAAAAGTTCTTTAATATCAGCGGTTGAGATTTCGGATTTTACCCACAAATCCTACCCTATTACATGCAAAGGCTGCACAAACCAATGTAAGATGACGGTGAATGTTTTTTCAAACGGCAAAAAATTTATAAGCGGAAATAAATGTGAAAAAGGAGCGGGTTTAAGCAAGGCTTACAATAATATACCTGATTTATATGAATATAAATATAATTATTTAACTTCTCTTGCAACCGAAAAAAGCAATATTAAAATAGGCATTCCTCTTGCATTGGGGATATATGACTTTGCCCCGTTTTGGAATGAGCTTTTCACTCAGCTTGGTTTTGAAGTTGTTTTTTCGGATAAATCAAATAAAGATTTATATTTATCCGGTCAATATACCATTCCTTCGGATACGGCCTGCTACCCCGCAAAGCTTATGCATGGTCATATTGAAAATCTGGTTTCAAAAAATACGGATTTAATTTTTTATCCGAGCCTTACCTATAACATAAAAGAGCCAAACACGGATAATTGCTTTAACTGCCCTGTTGTGGCTTATTACGGGGAGCTTATCAGCAAAAATATTGACGATATTAAAAATGTTCGTTTTCTTTATCCGTATTTAAACATAAACAACCGAAAAGAGCTTGTTAATGAAATTTATAAAATTATAAAGCCGATAATCAGGATTAAAAAAGCAAATGTTTCATCCGCAGTAAATAAGGCGTATGCCGCACAGGAAAAATACAGAAAAAGCGTTTTTGAAAAAGGAAAGCAAGCAATAAAATACGCTGAAGAAAATAATAGGCGCGTTTTGATTTTAACCGGCAGACCTTATCATATAGACCCTGAAATAAACCACGGAATCAACAACCTTGCCAAAAGTCTTGGATTTGTTGTTGTAAGTGAGGATTCAATATGCGAAGGTGAAAAGCCGGAAAATATAGAAGTGCTCAACCAATGGACTTTTCATTCCCGTATGTATAAGGCCGCTCAGTTCGCGGCTGAGCACAGCAACGCGCAGTTGGTGCAGCTTGTTTCATTCGGCTGCGGGCTTGATGCCGTTACAGCTGATGAAGTTAAGCATATTTTAGAATCAAACGGGAAACTGTACACACAAATTAAAATAGATGAAATAACAAACCTCGGAGCAGTAAAAATACGGCTTCGCTCACTTATAGGAGCTATTGATGCAAAAGAATAACATTACATACTTTACAGAAGAAATGGCAAAAGATTATACAATTCTTGTGCCGCCGATGTTTCCGCTTCACGAAAATATTCTTATTCCTATAATGAATGAATGGGGTTATCATTTAAAAATGATAACAAATTCGGGAATGGACGTTATGACAAAAGGTTTAAAATACTGCAATAACGATACCTGCTATCCAGCCCAGATAGTTATTGGGGAAATGATGGATATTATTGAAAGCGGTGAATACGATATTCACAAAATTGCCTTTTTGATAACTCAAACGGGCGGTGGGTGCAGAGCTTCAAATTATATTTCTCTTATGAGAAAAGCCCTGCAAAACGCCGGATACCCGTTTATTCCGATTATTTCGTTCAATTTCAAAAAGGATATGGAGCAAAGCGGTTTTAAAATGCCCGTTTCCATGCTTTACAGAATGGTTTACTGCGTTTTATTCGGAGATTTGCTTATGAGCTTAAAAAATCAATGCCTGCCTTATGAAAAAAACAGCGGGGAAACAGAACAGCTTGTAAACATATGGATAAACAAGATAACAAAAAGATTCTCAAGGCACAGGCAGTTCAGGTATTTAACGGTTAAAAATTATTACAAAGCAATAGTTAAGGT
>JAJBVR010000175.1 GCA_020859725.1 Clostridiales bacterium
TCCTTATACAGATTTTGTATAAGGATTTTTTATTGTCTCTTCAGCAAAGAAAAGCCCCCGGTTCAACCGGAGGAAAAATAGAATGCTTCAGTAAAAATAAAACTGCCGAGCTTGATGCAAGGCGAGAGAGTTGGCGAAAAAATAACCTCCAAGTATAATAGAAACGGTTTGGCAGACGCGTTACTAAAATACAGGAGGTTAAAAACTTGATAAAAAAGAACGTAAACAATGAAATAAAAACGTTGTCACACTCAACAACCATATAGTTTTTGTGCCGAAATATCGCAGAAAAGCAATCTAAGGAAAAATCAAAAAAGATATTGGGGAGATAATCTGAAAATTGTGCGATCAAAAAGGTGCGGAAATCATAGAAGCAGAAGCGTGTAAAGATCATATACATCTTTTGGTGTCAATACCACTATATCTTAGTGTAGCACAATTCATGGGATATCTCAAGAGAAAAAGTACACTGATGATTTTCGACCGACATGCAAATTTAAAATATAAGTATGCAGTCGGTATTTTTGGTGCAGAGGATACTATTGTAGATACAGTCGGTCGAAATAAGAAAGTGATAGAGAAGTACATACAAAACCAACTTTAGGAAGATTTCGCAAATGACCAAATCACACTCAAAGAGTATATAGACCCGTTCACGGGTAACAAGAATAAGTAAGCAAAAGAAAAACAGCCGCACGAGAGCGGCTGCTTGAAATAGTAATGCGATGTCAAACTTCAGCGCCGACTTTTAGTCGTCGAGCCAGTAGGCGACCCTTTTAGGGCCTGTGCAAACCACTGAATTAATAGTGGTTATAATTAAAAAATTATTTATAAATATTTTTTGATTTTATCAACCATATCAAGCTTTTCCCAAGAAACATTTAAATCTTCTCTGCCCATATGACCGTAGGCAGCAAGTGATTTATAAATCGGTTTTCTTAAATCAAGCTTTTCGATAATTGCCGATGGTCTTAAATCAAATACTTTTGCTATAATTTCACTTATTTCCTCATCAGATTTAATTCCGGTTTTGAAAGTATCAACCATAACTGATACCGGCGTAGCAACACCGATTGCATAGGCAAGCTGCACTTCGCATTTATCAGCAAGACCGGACGCCACTATGTTTTTGGCTACCCAGCGTGATGCATATGCAGCGCTTCTGTCAACCTTAGTAGGATCCTTTCCGCTGAAAGCTCCGCCGCCGTGACGCGCATATCCGCCATATGTATCAACAATTATTTTTCTGCCGGTTACACCGCTGTCGCCGTGAGGTCCGCCCACAACAAAACGCCCGGTAGGATTAACATAATAAACAGTATCATCACTGAGCAGATTCTCCGGAATCGTTGATTTGATAACATTTTCAATAATATCTTTTCTCAAAGTGTCTAATGAAATATCAGCATTGTGCTGGCTTGAAACAACAACAGCCGTTACCTTTAAAGGCTTTCCATCATCATATTCAACGGTAACCTGCGTTTTACCATCCGGATAAAGATAAGGCAGTGTTCCGTTTTCGCGCACCTCAGTAAGCTTAACCGCTAGTTTGTGAGCAAGGCTTATAGGCAAAGGCATCAATTCTTTTGTTTCATTGCAGGCATATCCGAACATCATTCCTTGATCTCCGGCGCCGTTAAGATAATAATTTTCATTTTGAAAATTTTTCAGTTCAAAAGATTTATCAACACCCATAGCAATATCAGGGCTCTGTTTGTCCAGCGCGATAAGCACTGCACAGGTATTTCCGTTAAATCCTTTTAAATCACTGTCATATCCCAAATCACACACGGTTTTTCTTACCAAAGCCGGAATATCAATCTGCGCTTTTGAAGTTATTTCACCCATAACCATAACCTGACCGGTTGTGCAAGTTGTTTCACACGCCACTCTGCTTTGCGGATCCTGTTCAAGCATAGCGTCAAGAACAGCGTCTGAAATCTGATCGCATATTTTATCCGGATGACCTTTGGTTACCGATTCGCTTGTAAATAAATATTTAGACATTAACATACCCTCCAATAATAAAAAAAGCACACTCCGCGGTGTGCTGTTCAAACTCATCACCCGGCTCAAACCGCAGGAATTAGCACCTTGCCATTAGCAGGTTGCTGTGGTATCAACGGGCCTGTCCCTACTCCACTCTTGATAAGAATTTAATAACTTTTTACTATAATACATCTGCGTAATAAAATTGTCAATATGAAATTTTATTAAATTGCCTTTTATTGTATTTTATATAACAATTTCACAAAAATGTAAATGTTTTTTATTAATTATATTGTAATTTGTTTATAAATAGTTTATAATAATTTTGTTAATTACAGTAATTAAGAAGGGAGAAAATAAGAAGGGAGAAAATTTTTATGGCAAAAAAAATAGTATTTATTACAGGCGGCACCGGAAATATGGGCTGGGCCGCAGTTCAGGAAATGCTTAAAAAGCCTAATGAAATTAACATTAAACTGCTTGCAAGAAAAAGCGCAAAAAACGAAGAGAAGCTTAAACCGCTCATCAGCAAACCAAATGTAAAGGTTATCTGGGGTGATTTGCTTGATTATGACGCAATCCTTGAAGGAGTAACAGGCTCTGATTATGTGCTTCATATAGGAGGAATGGTTTCTCCTACGGCGGACTGGAAGCCGTACAGAACTCAGAAAACAAATATCGGCGCGGCTCAGAATATCTGCAAAGCTGTTCTTTCGCAGCCAAATCCGGATGATATTAAAGTTTGCTACATAGGCACCGTTGCTGAAACGGGCGGCCGAAATTATCCTATACACTGGGGCCGCTGCGGGGATCCGATAAAAATTTCCATTTATGATCACTATGCGGTTTCAAAAACTGTTGCAGAGCGCACATTTGTGGAAAGCGGAATTAAAAACTGGGTTGTTATGAGGCAATCGGGTATTCTCTATCCCAACATTCTTAAAAATATGGATCCGATTATGTTCCACGTTCCGATAAACGGGGTGCTTGAATGGTGCACTGTTGAGGATTCCGGAAGATTGATGTGCAATCTTGTTACCGAAGACGCTGCGGGTAATCTCGGCTCCGATTTTTGGAATCATTTCTTTAATATAGGTTCCGGAAAAGATTACAGAATTTCCAATTATGAATTTGAATGTCTTCTTTTAGGCACACTCGGACTGGCAGGTCCCGAAAAGCTGTTTGAGCCGAACTGGTTCATAACAAAAAATTTCCACGGTCAGTTTTACGCGGACGGAGATAAGTTGGAAAATTTCCTGCATTTCCGTGAAAATCTGCCTATTCAGGATTACTTTAACAGGCTTGCAAATCAAGTTGAATTTTACTTTAAAATACCAAGATATTTACCTAAATCACTTGTGGCGGCATGCGCGAAGCCGTTTATGAAAAAAAATGCCGAAACGCCCGGCTTCGGTACACTTGACTGGGTTAAGACAAATGATAAAGTACGTTTAAGCGCTTATTTCGGTTCAAATGAAGAATGGGAAAAAATTCCGGCAAACTGGAAAGATTTCAACATTATTAATTTTGACAAGGATAACAGCGCTTCCGAAAAATTCAAACTCGATCACGGCTATGATGAAAGCAAGCCGGAATCCGAACTTGATATTGACGATATGAAACAGGCGGCTAAATTCCGCGGCGGAGAATGTTTATCCGATTCAATGAAAAAGGGCGATATGTCCGGAAAATTAAAATGGAAATGCGGTCACTGCGGAGCTGAGTTTGAAGCAAGTCCGGCGCTTATTCTTCTCGGCGGTCACTGGTGCCCTGAATGCTATGTTCCTCAAAAATCCTGGGATTACGATTCTATCGCTAAAACAAATCCGTTCTTTGCTCAGGTATGGTATCCGAGCCATGGCAAAGATGAAAACAACAAATATGATTTTGATGAGCTTTTCCATATGAACGGCGTTGTCTGGGATGATATTAAGCGCTGATAGCATATAACAAATAATTTTTAATCCACTTTTCTTTATGAAAAGGGGATTTCATTTTATGTCGTAAAGAGTTCCGTTGAGCACTTGTGTACAAAACAAATAACCACCCGTTTGATGCAATAGTAAAATATAAAGGCAGACATATGGAAAACCACCATTGAAATGCCCCAAATTATGCAGACAGAAGTATGATTTGTAATTGAGTAAGAGATTACAGTAAATACGGTGAAACTGCCTTAAATTTCAAAAAGCAGCCGGTTGATTTTTGCTGCATTGAACACATGTAAAACTTAAACCGAAACAGAAAGATTAAGGCTGCAATTGTATAATTAGAAATAGAAAATGAGCCATTAAAAAGGATACGAGGTGAAGGCATTGGTGCAAACAAGGAGTTCGCTTTTTTTAAAAGATGTGAATATGAAATAATTTTTTCTTTGAAGGATAAATACAGCTTCAAATTTCTATTCGAAATAATGTCAGTTAACCGTTTAGGATACTACAAGTAGTCAACACAAAAAGATAAACCAAACAAATATGAACAAGATAGAACCATACTTGCCGAATTGCTGTTAGAACAACATTAAACATAAAACAAAGGATATCACTATTTTGCAAATTTGAATCACAACGAAACAGGGTGTGGACTCACGGACAATTTGGCGCATAAATGCTGTAAATTAGCAGGAACACATTCTGTAACAGAAAGAGAACGGAAAACCGCAGGGAAAGAAAATATTAAATTCCCAAACACAATTAAGGGAAATTGGAATACAAGAAAACCGTTAAATTTCGGTATCATATATGATTTGCATTATGCATAAAGGTATTCGATGGGAATGGATTTATCTTTTGGATGTATTTAATAATGAGATTATCGCAAGTTCTGTGACAAATAAAGTCTGTAGCAATTACCATATTATCATTGCTTAAACGAGTTAATAAACAAAAAGAAAGAGCAGACATACCTTCTCACCGGTCAAAGAAGCGTCTACTCATCGGAAGGCTTTTATCAAGCCCATAAAGATTATACAAATATTAACCGTTCGATATCAAGAGCAGGAACTCCGACAGACAATTAGATTATTGAATCATTAAATGCATGGATAAAGTAAGAAATGATTTTAATTTGAGAGATGCCGAGAGTATACCATCGTTCATTGAAAACTATGCACGATGCTTCAATAACGAAAGATTATCTTACAAACTCAACTACAAAACCCCTGTCCAATACAGAATTGAACAAGGGTTTAGATAATTTAGGGTTTTATTGTCTGCTTTTACTTGACAATTCCATTTAGCCGGAGATTTTGACTACCATTCGGATTTTGTGTAAGAACGAATAATATTTGTAATTATATTATCTCTTTTAAAGCCTTTGCCCTTACCGCTGTTTTTTTGTTCTTGAATTTTTCCGGCACGTATTGTTATAAAATCTGCCTTGTCAATAATTTTATCAATCGGCGGTATTTCATTGAAATCATAATTGCTGTTTGGTGATTCATCTGTAATTTGTGTTGCTGGAACGGTGTTTGAAAACTTTTTAACGGCAGTCATTGCTAAAATAACTATTCTGTTGTCTTCCGGCAGCGTTAATATTTTTCCGTTTCTCACATCAATTTCATAAATGAAAAAGTGCGCTTTTCCGTTTGCTATATCTCCCTCGGGGTGATGTGTGTGCGTAAATTCCAAACCCAGATAAACCTCTTTGATTTCCGCCCTTTGGTTCAAGGCGGCCATATCCCATCTGCCTATCGGTTCGGTGAATGAATGAACAGTTATCGGTCTTTCTTTTCCGTCCAAGTAAAACATCACGTTTCGGTCTCCCAGGGTGGAAGCCGCCAACATATACAGCTTTGTTGAACCTTTGGGAATTTCTATATTTTGTTCTCTGGCCACTAAAACATCTTTCGCCGCTTTCGGGTCACTCATTTTAAATGTGATGCCGGCTGCGGTAACTGAATTAGGATAAAGCTCCGCGGGTAGAGAACATCCGCCGCCCTGAAGTATTACATTTCTTTTGTCCTCATTAAAGGTAAAGCCTTTGGCGTTATATTCAAGATTAAGCTTTTTAAAATTTTCTTTTCCTTTTTTATCCGCTTTTTTTAAAATCACCTTGAACGTTTTAACGCCGAAAGCATTAATACTGAAAGTAATTTTGTTATTTATAAATTTGGCTTTTGCAAAAAATTCCTCGTTTGCAAGAACCTCGGTTACATTTTCCGCTTCTTCAAAAAGGGAAATCACTGCGTTCTTTTGAACGCGTCCGCTGCTCTCCTGAACCCTTATTATAATTCCGTTTTCATCCTCTGCTGATTTTACCGCCTTGATTAATATATCGGGATTATTGATTTCGGCAAACGAAAAATCGGAAGAAAGGCATCCCTTTCTTCTCGCACCGGTTTGGAAAGCGACAAGAGGTTTTTGAAATTCTTCGTTGTAAATCTGTGTTCCGTTTTCAAATCCTCCATTGTGGCTGTAAATTCCGAATGAAAAAATATTTCTTCCCAAATCCTGCAAATCCTGCCGCGTTTCTTTAGTGAAAGCGCCCGCAGGAGTGTGTATGCAGGTAAGCCGTAAAGTGTTTGAAGAAGGCTTGTCCCAGCCATATTTGCAGTCGCTGAAAACGGAAACGCCGAATTTTCCGTTTCCTGCTGTTATATCGGACCATTTCTGCGCGGGTACTTCATAAAGTTTTTCGGTGTTATTTTCTCTTTTTATAACACCCAGTCCTAAATCATACACAGCGGTTTTGTTGTAGCAGCTAAACGGAAAAACCGCTTTAAGCATAGCGCGCCTTGATTTCCAATCCACAAAATTTTGAACTCTTATGAATTTTCCGCCGCTTTCAAGCGAAACCACCTGCTCAATTTCAGAGTGATTAATTTCTCTTTTTATCTTTATTGAAACACGCGCCGGGCCATTTTCATAAATTTCAAAATCAGGCGTATTTGCATAGTATTCAGGCTCTTTGTCAATATCTTCCTTGCGTATTTCCCAGCTTGGATACGAAAGTGAACCCGTGTCGCCGAGCTGAGCCATTTTGATCGGTGAATCAAGCAGCTGTATTGAATTTTCCTTGTCAACTATTGAAGCAATATCTCCGTTTTTATTAAAAATTATCTGATATTTACCGTTTTCAAGGGCGTGCAAAGAAACCTTTAAATCTGTTTTAATTTTGCATGCCTCGTTTGCGGCCTTAATATCATAAACTCTGTAGCCGAGCGCTTTTACTTCGGCAATGAAAACAATATCAAATTCCTTTCCTTTTTTTCTTAAAATCTGGCTGGGCGCTTCGTTTCCGGAATCATCCTCAACCTTAATAAAAGTGGAATTGTGATTAAGGCGTATGTGAGCCTGTACAGCGCTTTTTCGCTTAACACAGGCAGGATTGTTAATTATAACCGCGCATTCGCTTACAAAGCTTGTGTCAAGCTCATTTGCTATTGCGGATACGGCTCCGAAATATTCCGCCTTGAATTGGCTTAATGAAAGAAAATAATCATTATGGGAATCATTGTAAACATCCATATTTGATGTGCCGGTGATGTCATCATGAAATTGATGCCTGATAACTCTTTTCAATGCGGCGTTGATATTGCTTTTAGGATATTTGTAAACTCCTATTGAATCCGCAAGAACGCATGCCTTTTCGGTTATATCCGCCAATAATTCGTTTTGTGCGTTAAGCCTTTTGCTTGCCGCTCGTGAGGTATAGGCTCCGGCGCCGTGAGATGTCATTAAAAGCTCATTGTTCCATATTGGAAGGGAGTTTTTCAATTTTGCGGGCAGCTTTTCGGCGTCTTTAAATATTTCATCTGATGAAGCCGAGATTATTTCAAAATCGGAAGAATCATTTTTTTCAACGCTTTTCTCAACTGCCGCCGCGCTTTCTTCGTCAGGAGCGCCTCCCGTATCGCCTGCGCCGTAAAGGTGCATTGTTTGAGGCAATCCGCTTTCAAAAGCGTTTTTTGTTATTTTATTGATAACGGACAGATCCCAGCGTATGTCATCGGTAAATTTATATCTGTAAGATTTAACGTCAGGGCAGGCAAAAACTTTTGAGCCGTCAGAGCCCTGCCATATTCCGAAATCAAAAGGCACTCCGTATGCCGAACCCCAGCTTAGTTTTTGTGTTGAAAATCCCTTTAATCCGGCGTGTGCCATTACAGCGGGCAGAGCATATCCGAAACCAAAGCAGTCCGGAAGAAAAATATCACAGGATTGTTTGTTGAATTTCTTTTTAAAATAGCCGTTACCCAGCAGTATATTTCTGAAAAGCGCTTCGGGAGAAGGAATATTTACATCTCCGCTTTCGTATGATGAGCCGGATATGCACCACCTTCCTTTGTCAACAAGCTTTTTTATGTATTCAAAGTATTCCGGGTAGTATTCTTCTATCAGCTCATATCTGAAGGCGCCTTCAAAATTAAATCTGTAGTGAGGGTACTTTTCTATAAGAAAAATATTTTTTTCTATTGTGTTGGGCAGATATTCTTTAATTGTGTCCGCAAGCTGCCATCGCCACACAGTATCCAAATGGGCGGTGGCGGCAACATAGGCCTTTTTCTTTTCCATAATGAATTACCTCTGATTTTATTTTGCTGTATAAATCT
>JAJBVR010000097.1 GCA_020859725.1 Clostridiales bacterium
TTTGAAAACGAAGCGTTTTATCACCGCTCATTGCGCTGATATCGGAAAACAGCCTGTTTATTTTTTCTGAAATTTCATTTCCCGGCAGTATGCCCATATCGCAGGCGTTTATAATCATACAGCAATTCCCAGTTCTTTGATTTTATCTCTTAGCGCAAGCCAGTCCTGAAAGGCAAGCTCCTTATTATTCGGGTTTCTTAAAATAGCCGCAGGGTGGTATGTTCCCATCATTAGAACTCCGTTTTTCTCAACAAACACACCATGCTCTTTTGTAACCCTGAAATTTTTATCTATAAGCCTCTGCGCCGAAATTCTGCCCACGCAAACTATAATTTTAGGTCTTATTATTTTAAACTGCTCCCTGAGCCATCCGATGCACATATCCTGCTCCTCCGGTTTCGGATCTCTGTTTTTTGGAGGACGGCATTTAACCATATTGGCAATATACACATTTGTTTCTCTTGAAAGATCAATGCTTGCCAGAAATTTATCAAGAAGCTGACCGCTTCTGCCAACAAACGGCTTTCCCTGCAAATCCTCGTTTTCACCCGGCCCCTCGCCTATAAGCATTATATCCGCGTCTTTTTTCCCTTGGCCGAACACAACATTTGTGCGGCCCGTGCAAAGCTCACACTTTCTGCATTTACTGCATTTTGTTTCAAGCTCATCTAAAGCCATTTAAATCACCCGTTTAATTATAGCAAAATTACTATTGAAAAACAATCTTAAAAGATATAAAATATATATTGAAAAAGTTAAATAATTAATTTTTAATAATAAAAGATGATACTTAATAATATCGGCATATCTTTGCCTTGGCGGCAGAGCATATAGAGCATATTATTAAAAAATAGAGAAAGGATTATATTATATATGGAAAACAATGAAGTTTTGGTTGAAATTTCCGCCAGCCATGTTCATCTTACACGCGAGCATTTGGATATTCTGTTTGGCAAAGGCTATGAATTGACCGTTAAAAAAGAGCTTTCACAGCCCGGCCAGTATGCCGCGAATGAAAGAGTAAGGGTTATAGGCTCAAAGGGGGAATTTCCGGCGGTTTCAATTTTAGGACCGGTAAGACCCGCTACTCAAATAGAGCTTTCGTTAACCGACGCGCGCTCAATAGGAGTTTCCGCCCCGGTAAGAGAAAGCGGGGATGTTGCGGGTTCCGGCGGATGCAAAATTGTGGGCCCCAAAGGTGAAATTGAGCTTAGCGAGGGAGTAATAGCGGCAAAGCGCCACATTCACGCCACGCCTGCCGATGCGGAAAGAATGGGATTGACAAACGGACAGATTATTTCCGTTGAAATCCCAACTTCTAACAGCAGAAATCTTATTTTCGGCGATGTTGTTGTGCGGGTTTCAAATAAATACGCGCTTGCAATGCATATAGACACAGATGAAGCAAACGCCGCGGGGATGGCGCCGAACACAATCGGAAAAATAATTAAATAAGCTTTTGTAAAAGCCCTGTTCTGTTCAATAAACAGAGCGGGGCTTTTCACGGAAAAATCCGCAATGGGTTTTATACTGCCGAATCATCATAATATCGGCAGAGCGCGGCATTTTATTTAAATATTTTATTATCCGCACTGTTGAATTAATTTTTTATTATGTTACAATATGATGAATATTATACAGATATATAATTATATAAGATACGGAAATTCAGCGGAAGGTGAGATTGGTTATGAACAGAATTCTTCTTGAAATCAAAGGCACTCAAAGATTCAGCAGAAATAAAGATATTACAGAGCTTTCCACTTTCGGAACAATAAGAGACGACGGAAAAGCATATGTTATTAAATATACCGAAGAAAAGGAACCGCCGGAAAAGCCTGTAAATGTGGTTGTAAGAATACATAAGGATAACAATATTGTTGAAATGAACAGATTCGGTTCTTCAAAAGGAAATCTTTATATTGAAAAATACAAACGAAATCTGTGCAAATACGGCACGGAATACGGCGAGATGTTTATGGGAACATACGGCAAGAATATTGAATCCGATATAGGAAACGGAAGCGGTAATTTCTGCTTTGAATATGATATAGATTTTAACGGCGCTTTCACGTCAAAAAACACGGTGGAAATGAAATACACCGTTACAAATTGATTGATACAATATAAAATTCAGGAGTTAAATTAAAATGTCATTACTTGTAAAAGAAACTCAAAATGAATTAAGAACAAAAATTATTGACGCGCTTGGCAGAGCAGTTGCCGAGGGAGAGCTTCCGGTGGAGCCCATACCCGATTTTAACATTGAAAAGCCCACAAACAGCGCAAACGGGGATTTTTCCGCAAATGTTGCATTGGCGGGAGCAAAATCCTTTAAAAAATCCCCAAGAGACATTGCAATATCTGTGGTTAATAATATAGACCTTGAAGGCACACTTTTTGAAAAGGTTGAAATCGCGGGGCCCGGATTTCTTAATTTTTATCTGTCTCAAAAATACTATTCGGAAATAGTTAAGGATGTTATAAATAAGGGTGAAAATTACGGAAAATCGAATTTCGGGAAAAACAAAAAGGTTGTTGTTGAATTTGTTTCCGCAAACCCCACCGGGCCTATGCACATCGGCAATGCCAGAGGCGGCGCTATAGGCGACTGCCTTTCATCTGTGCTTGAATGGGCGGGATATGATGTAAGCCGTGAATTTTATGTTAACGACGCCGGAAATCAAATTGAAAAATTCGCGGTTTCTCTTGAAGCAAGATATCTTCAAATTTATAAAGAAAACATTGAAATGCCGCAGGATGCTTATCAGGGAGCGGATATAACGGAACACGCGAAAAACTTTGCGCTGCAATACGGCAGCAAATACGTTGATGCTCCGTCCGGCGAAAGAAAAAAAGCGCTTGTAGATTACGCGCTGCCAAAAAATATTGAGGGGCTTGAAAAAGACCTTTTGCAATACAGAATTAAATATGACAACTGGTTTAAAGAAAGCACGCTCCATAAAGACGGCTCTGTTGATAATATAATAAAGAAATTCAAGTCACTCGGAGTAACATACGAAAAAGACGGAGCGCTTTGGTTTAAGGCGTCTGAATTCGGAAATGATAAGGATGTTGTGCTTATAAGAGCAAACGGTATACCCACCTATATAGTTCCCGATATTGCATACCACTACAACAAGCTTGTAACCCGCGGATACAATAAAGCGGTTGATGTACTGGGCGCAGACCACCACGGATATGTGCCGCGTATGAAAGCGGCGCTTTCGGCGCTGGGAATAGATTCATCACGGCTTGACTGTATTATTATGCAAATGGTGCGCCTTGTGAGAAACGGAGAAATAATCAAGCTTTCAAAGCGTTCGGGAAAAGCAATTACGCTTACCACTCTGCTGGATGAAATTCCGATAGACGCCGCCAGATTTTTCTTTAATCTGCGCGAGCCCAATTCTCATTTTGATTTTGACCTTGATTTGGCGGCGCAGGAAACAAACCAAAATCCCGTTTATTATGTTCAATATGCCCATGCCAGAATTTGCTCAATATTAAAAAAAACCCAAAACAGCGGAATTGTTTTGAGAACACCGAGTGACAGTGAGCTGCTGCTTCTTGATTCTGATGAGGAAAAAGAACTTATCCGCCATCTGTCATCGCTTACAGATGAAATAATAGGCGCGGCAAAGGCATATGACCCCGCTAAAATAACGCATTTTGTGATTGAGCTTGCAACACTGTTTCACAAATTTTACAACGCGCGGCGTGTTATGGTTGAAAACGAAGGCTTAATGCAGGCAAGGCTTTATCTTTGCACCGCCGTTAAAAGCACCATTAAAAATATACTTTCAATGCTTAAAATAGCCGCACCCGAAACAATGTAAAGAAGGTTTATAAAATGGCAAAATTAAACAGCAAAGCGCTTCATTCAATCGGAAATCTCCTTATAAAATACATTTATAAAAATCCGCAGAGAAATATGCTGCGCCTTGTAAAAATAGGAAAAAGCGCGGCGGGAAAAATGTATCCAGAAAGCACCTTTACAAAGCCGATTGAAATTATAACAGACGAAAGCAATATTTGGCACTCTTATTTATTCAACGGACTTAAAGATATTAACAAAGATGTGTTCCGCCGTGCCGTGCTTACTTTTGCAATAGATTTAGGGCTTATAGGCACATCAACACTGCGTAAAAAAAGAGATGAACTTGAATGCAATATACCATGGGTTGTTTTACTTGACCCTACATCCGCCTGCAATTTAAAATGCAAGGGCTGCTGGGCCGCCGAATACTGGCATAAATCAAGCCTTACACTTGATGAAATGCGCAGAATAATAAGCGAAGGCAAGGAATTGGGAACACACTTTTTTATGTTCACAGGCGGGGAGCCTCTTATTAAGAAAAAAGAAATTATAACCCTTGCGAAAGAAAACTCCGACTGCATTTTTCTTGCTTTTACAAACGGAACATTAATTGACGATGATTTTTGCAGGCAGCTTATTGAATGCGGCAACTTCGGGCTTGCCCTTTCCATTGAGGGAACGGAAGAAACAAATGATGACCGCCGTGGCAGCGGAGCATATAAAAACACAATTAACGCTATGCGCCTGCTTAAAAAATACGGCTGCCTTTTCGGCACATCAATATGCTACACAAGCAAGAATTATGAAGCTGTTACATCTGATGAATTTTATGATAAAATGATTGGTTTGGGCGTTAAATATATGTGGTATTTTCACTATATGCCGGTTGGCTCAGACGCGGATACATCTTTGCTTTTAACCCCGGAGCAAAGAGAGCATGTTTACCGCACGATAAGAAAAAACAGGGATTCCAAAACGGGCAAGCCTGTTTTTACGGTTGATTTTCAAAACGACGCCGAATTTGTGGGCGGCTGTATAGCCGGAGGAAGAAATTATTTTCACGTTAATTCCGAGGGTGACGTTGAACCGTGCGTATTCATTCATTATTCGGATTCAAACATACGTGAAAAATCAATAATGGAATGCCTTAAATCCCCGCTATTTAAAGAATACTACCACGGGCAGCCGTTTAACAAAAATATGCTTCGACCATGCCCAATGCTGGAAAATCCACAGGCGCTCAGAAAAATGGTGGAAAGATGCGGAGCAAAATCAACTAATTTGATGTGTGAGGAAAGCGCCGACGCCCTTTGCGCCAAATGTGACGCTTACGCTAAAAACTGGGCGCCGAAAGCAAAGGAAATTTGGGAAGAAAAAGAAAGATTTAAGCCCTTTACCCAGTATTACAGAGATACTCCGGACGGCAAAATCAACTATAAACCGGAGGACTTTTAAAAGTTAAGCCTTAATTATATTTAACTGCGAAAACGCCGCGCACGAAAAAATCGTGCGCGGCGTTTTTTAACAATATAAAAAATTGCTCCGGCTCTGATATAAATACAAATAACCGCTTACAACTGTTTGTAATTTTCACCTTAACCGCTTTAATAACCGTTTTGAGTACGATAATCAATCCAAAAGAAAAGCCGATATAAAATAAAAAGCAATAAAATATTTTATCATTCACAGTAAATCGGGCTGGTTACGGCAAGAATTTTTTTATCGCCGTTTACCGTTCCCCAAAGCTCTGCGCGGTACCAATGCCCCTTTTCAATTCTGAGTCTTACGTGGCGTTCATCGCATCTGGTTTCAAGCGCTGTTTTTCCGCCGTTTGTTACAATTTTAATTGTTTTATATTCAATATTTTCTTTGCCCTCGTTTTTTAATCTGGAATGCAAATCAACAAAAAAACTGAAAGTAACATTGCCCTTTGGAACTGTTGAACCCAATCCAAAGGTTTTTCCCATTCTGTGCACTCTGAAAATGAGCTTAGCTCCTGTGGAAACAACGGTTTTTCCAAGCCGTATTGCTTTAATTGCTCCTTGTGCGCTTGCGGCGGAATTTTCAAAATGAAGATATGTGCAGCCGAAATGCTTATCGGGCGGAGACGGTCTGTGCCAGTCTCTTCCGTACGTTGCGGCAATATGATAACCTTTATCCAAAAGAGAAGTCCAAAGCTCCATTCCTTTATCGTTTTCAAAATTATCATTTTTGAAATCCTCATGCCAGATTTCTATGTAATCAATATTTCGCCAGTTTCTTACATTAAATTCCCATCTTCCGCCAGTGCACATAGGCGAGCCAAGCTGATACGGATGCGCTATGCCTGCTATTCCGCCCACCGCCTTGATTTCTTTTATTTTTTCATCAATATTATCGGGAGCGGCGTCACGCCAGTCTACAAATTCATTTGCCCCCAAAACAAGCATATGGCCGAAATATGTTGTCCATTCAATACCGGGAACAAACGGGCAGATACTTTCATCAAGCTCAGAAACACCACTGAAAGTATTATGGTCTGTAAGCGCTATCAAAGAAAGATGATCTTCAACCGCGGCGTTCTGAAGCTGACGGGGAGTAAAATCACCGTCTGAATGCACTGTATGGCAGTGAAGCTCAACAGGCAAATAACTCATTTCAATTCCTCCCCGCTAATTTTTATTTTGAAATTAACATCGCAGGCACAGCAGTGCACATTTAATACAATTCTCCATCTTCCGCTTTGAGGTTTTCCTTTTAAAAATCCCCGGGAGGCGTAATCGGCCGAAATTTCAAAGGTCTGTTTATTGCTTTGCCTGTGAGCGGCGCCCCTGTATTTTCCGTTTTCATCCAAAGAAACTGTTATTAAATTTTTTACCGGCAGAAAATCAACGGGGTTTTCCGAAAATTCAGGGCCCAAATACTGTGCTAACTTTTCTTTAATCAAATCAAGAGCGGCGCTTTCGTCATTAAATTCTTTGGGAAAATACGAATAATCAATAATCAGCTTTTGTATTCCGCAAGGCACGTCAAAATCCATAGGGATATTTGACTTATCATCTTTCGGAGTAATTTTGCCATATGTTTCAAAAACAATCATATAAATAACCTCAGCCTTTCATGCTGTAAATCTTTCATTAAAAATCATAAACTCACTGCTGCAGCCGGACAAGGAGTTAACGGTGATTACAGCCAGCTCACTATTATGCCGCTGTTGCGCGGCAAATTTTAAGGGCAATATAATCGGCAAAGTTTGATTTTTCACACGGATTCCTACATTTCATTATTATATCAAACCAAAATATTTTTTTCAATAATTGAAGATTGATTATATAAATGATATAATTAAATTTACAGGCAGGAGGTTTTTACTTATGGAACTGAAAAACTGGATGAAAAATTTAAACGGCAATTCAGATTTGCTGCGGCTTAATATTCCCGGCACACATGACTGCGTGACAAAATACGTTCAATTTCCGCACATTTCAAAAACGCAAAACCTTACAATTAAGCAGCAGCTTCTTTTGGGAATACGCGCGCTTGATATAAGGGTGGCGAGCCGTGCGGAAAAGCTGATTATGGTGCACGGAAAAGCAAAAGCATTTAATTCGGCAAATAAATTAAAAAAGCCGATGGATTTGGAAGATGTTCTTAACCAATGCTATGAATTTTTAGATGAAAATCCAACGGAAACAATTATCTTTCAGTTTAAGAATGACAGCGGAACCGAAAACGAGCTTTGTTTTAATAATCTTATAAACACATACATAAGAAAACACGAAAACAGATGGTTTCTTAAAAACAAGATACCGAATCTTGATGAGGCAAGAGGAAAAATTTATTTGATAAGAAGATGTAAAATGGAAAAAAAGCCAAACTTTACAGATGATAACACAGGGCTTGATTTTTCCTTATGGCAGGAACAGGATGAAGCTGTGCCCGAGCCTTTGACTCTTAAAACCGGCGGAAAAAATTCCGCATGCTTTATTATTCAGGACAGATATAAATACAAACCGATTCCCAGATGGAGCGAATGCATAAAGCCGTTTCTTGACCGTGCCGAGCCGTTTGGCGGAACATATATAATAAATTACCTTTCCACGGCGGGCGGATTAAAAGGGCCTGAAAAAAACGCAGAATATATTAACCCCCGTTTTATTAAATATCCGCTTAAAAGCGGCTTCTATTACGGCACGATATACTGCGACTTCCCCTCTGAAAGTCTTGTTAAAAAAATTATACTAACAAATTTTGAATAATAAAATCAAGCTGCCCGAATTAAAAATCAGGCGGCTTTTATTTTTCCTTTAATCCTCAATTAAGCCGTTTTCACGAAGCATTGAAATAAAATTTTTAACGTCAATTAAGGCTTTCTCGGGAGCAACATCATAAACTTCCACCACTTTCTTTACAACCTCTTCAGGTGTAGTATCATCTTTAAGGCAATCCCAAAAGAACGCTCCCGATTCATTTAACGTTATCATTCCGTTAAAATCAACTGCGTTTTTTCCTACCGGAACAACTATTTCGGAACCGGCAATATTTCTTTTTGCAAATCCGTTTTTTATTTTCATAAATCCACATCCTTATTTTAATTTATAAATATATTATGCCTATA
>JAJBVR010000150.1 GCA_020859725.1 Clostridiales bacterium
GAGTCATTCTTTTTCGTCTTTTTGACTGTTGCACTTACATTGTATATTCACCCGTATAAATGTAAATCTATTCACAGTTTGGTTAACTTAATATATGATTTTCCTGCTAAGTCCTCTATTCTTAACCCCTCTAATTAATCATGCGTCATTGTGCGATTTACTGTCAATTTATTAACGCTTGAATATACAATAATTCTGCAAAATACTGCATAAAACAAAATCCTTTTTCTGAAAAAAATCCTCCGTATTTTCTACGGAGGAATAAGTCATATATTCGCAAAATAGATTTATAATCAAATTATAATTTAAACATTTTTTCATCTAATTTTCTGTTTTTAATTACATAGAACAAAATTGTTCCGAGAGTTGCGGTAACTGCAATTTCACCGAGAGCAACAAGACCGCCCTGAACAAGGAAATCATAAAAAATAAAATCGCCTTCTACAAAAAAGGTTTCAATTTCCCAGCCAACAATAACCCAGTTCCAAACAGCAGGCATAAGCATCGCGGGCAAAGGATGCGTTTTTACAGTTACTTTTCTAAGCATGTAAATTGAAAATGCCGCTCCCAAAGTTGCAAGCGAACCGAAAATCATATCAAGCGGCAGCCCCGAACCAATATTGTAAATGTTTGAAAGCAGGCAACCTATTGTAAGTCCCGGAACAGCGGCAGGAGTAAACAGGGCAAAAACATTCAAAGCCTCCGATACTCTAAACTGAACAGCCGCCGAAGTGGACCCCGGCAAAATAAAATTCTGAGCATAGGTAAGCGCTGTATACATAGCGGCAATTACCGCTGTCTGAACCAAAAAAGCGGTTTTTTTATTTTTCATTATTCAATTCTCCTTAGTTTTATTTTTAGAAGCCGTAAAAATACGGCTGGTCAGGATTTTGCGAACTGACAATGATTATTATAGACGAACTAAGGCGAAAAAGCAATAAAAATATTTAATTGAATTATTCGGCTCCTGATGATATAATCAAAATAGTATTTTCAACGAATTTGATTTTAATAAGCCGTTATATAATGTATTGGCATTGATGCTTTCAGCTTATATTTTACCGGCAAATTCGGCGCAAAATAAACTTAATGATTTGAGGAACAAAAAATGAAAAAAATAAATTTAAACGACAGCTGGAAAATCACTTTTAATTCAACGGGAAAATGTTTTAACGCCCATGTTCCCGTTTCGGTTTTCAACTCGCTTTTGCAATGCGGTGAAATTGAAGATCCGTTTTATAAATCAAATGAAAACAAAGCGATTTATATTTCCGAAACGGACAAAACTTTTTCTCGCGAATTTGAATTAAGCGATTATGATTTGCAGCACAAAAATATAATTCTTTCATGCAAATCTTTGGATACGCTTGCCTGTATTTATATAAACTGGAAAAAGGCTGCCGAAACAAGCAACGCTTATATAAGCCATGAAATAAAAATTAAAGATTTTCTGAACACCGGCAAAAACAATATAGAAATAAAATTCTCCTCACCCGTAAATTATGTTAAAGAGATGCAAAAAAACGACCCTCTTCCCAGAAACGCAAACGGAATAAACGGAGTGGCGCATATAAGAAAGCCCGCATGCCATTTTGGCTGGGACTGGGGAATCAATATGCAGATTTCGGGAATTACCGGTGATATTGAATTGATTGCCTGCAACGATGAAATCCGTGATTTTTCAATAACCCAAATTCATGAGAAGAGCTCAGTAACACTCAAAATCTCAACGGATATTCAGGCGGATGAGCAAGGAGCTGTGGAATACCCGAACGGGGAAATAAAAAAATTTGAAATAAAATCGGGAAAAGCCGAAATTAAAATAGAGAATCCGGAACTTTGGTGGACCAAAGAGCTTTCCGAAAAAGAAAAGCAGCCGCTTTACAAAATAACAATTAATGATATAACAAAAAACGGGTCTGCGTACAATAGAGCTTAACAGAAAAGCCGATAAATACGGAAGCAATTTTCAATTTATATTAAACGGAACGCCGATATTTGCAAAGGGTTCAAATATGATTCCACCAGATGCTATGGGCGACAGAATAAATAAATCCTCCTATAAAAAAATAATAAACGATGCGTTAAACGCAAATTTCAATATGATACGCGTTTGGGGCGGAGGATATTACGGCAGTGATGATTTTTATGATTTATGTGATGAATACGGTATACTTGTTTGGCAGGATTTTATGTTTGCGTGCCTGATGTATCCCTTTTACAACGAACAATTTCTTTCAAATGTAAAAAAAGAAATTGAATTTAATGTTAACAGAATAAAACATCATCCGTCTCTCGCTCTTTGGTGCGGAAACAATGAAATAGAATTCATGTTTTCATATATGCCTGAAAAATCAAAGACCGTAATCTGGTACAAAAAGTTTTTCTACAGCATTCTTCCGAATGAAATAAGGAAATATGATTCCCTCACGCCTTACATAGAAACATCGCCTATAGGCAGCGGATTCAGAAAAAGTATTACTTCCGACAAACACGGCGACACCCATATGTGGCACGTTTGGCACGGCAGCAAAAATTTAAAATATTACGAAAAACGCTTTACAAGATTTTGCAGCGAGTATGGAATGGAATCACTTCCCTCGCTTGACTGTATTTCGGAATTTGCAGGCAGCGATGAGTTTGATTTATATTCAAAAACCATGCTTCATCACCAAAAATGCCTCAGCGGAAACAGCAAAATGCTTTTCTACTTGCTTGAGAAATATAATAAGCCCGATGAATTTGACGACTTAATTTATCTTACATGGCTTACTCAATCAGAATGCGTAGGAAATGCTGCCGAACACTGGCGCAGAAACAATGGCAGATGCAACGGTGCGCTTTGGTGGCAGCTTAATGACTGCTGGGGCGCTCCAAGCTGGTCCTCCGTTGATTATTACGGCAAATGGAAACCTCTTATGTATGAGGCAAAACGCTTCTTTTCTCCTATAGCGGTTTCGGTAAGAGAGAGCAAAGGCAACGCCGAAGTTTATGTTATTAATGACACATTAAAAAATAAATCCTGCAAGGCAAAGCTTAAAATTATGGATTTTAACGGAAAAATTATTAAGGAAAACTCCACCAAAATAGCATCCTGCGCGGGTTCCTCGCTTAAAGCTTTAGTTATTTCCGCCAAAGGAATAAACAAAAAACAGGCTTTTGCCAACGCTGAATTATATATAAACAATGAATTGATTTGTGAAAAATCCATTGTTTTTCTTCCGGAACGCAAACTTAACCTGAAAAAAGCAAATATTAAAATAAAAACCTCCAAGAACAGCATTACGCTTAAAAGCGAAACATACGCCCGAAAAGTTTTTATTGATATAAAGGGAGAAACAGAGCCTCTTTCCGACAACAGCTTTGATTTAATCCCAAACAGGGAAAAACAGTATTTCTTAAAAGCGGCGCCGAAATTAATCCCGATAATATAACTGTAAAATGCGTAAACAATATTAAATGCAGTTCTTCGCCTTTTTCACGTTTTGCTTTCAGAACATCATTTTCTTTAAAGCCCGAAAACATAGCAAACAAAATCTATTATTCTTTAAGCTGAAAAAAGGGTACGCGGTATCAATAAAACCGCGTGCCCTTTTCATTTCAAATCGCAAAATCAACATATTAACGATTACCGATTGATTTTGTTACTCGCTCATAAGCTTTTGAGCAACCTTTTTCATTGAAGCTCTGCATTCGTCTGATATAGGCAAAAACGGCTTTCTGCACTCGCCCATATCAACCCCCATTTCTGTTAAAACGGCTTTTTCAGACTGGAAAACTCCGTATTTAATCATTTCTGTTATAATTTCATCGGCTTCGTTCTGACCCTTTTGAGCCTTTTCAAGGTTTCCTGCCTTAAAATCATTAATTATTTGCTTGAATTTCTTGCCCATAAAATTATAAGTGCTGCCGATTGCTCCGTCTGCGCCCATTGCAAGACCCGCAAGCAGGGTTTCATCAAAGCCGTTATAAACTATAATATCTCTGTTTAAATTTTTAAAACCGTTAATAGCAAACATATCACCGGAGGTATGCTTAATGCCGATAAACTTTTCATTTTTGAAAAGCTCGTTTGCCACATCTTTTGTAAGTGAAAATCCGCTGGAAGCAGGAAAATTATAAATTATCATAGGCAATTCGGCGCTGTTTGCAATATCATTATAATAGCCGAGAATTGCCTGAAGAGGAAATGAATAATAGAACGGAGCAACAGCGGAAATTGCGTCATATCCCAGGCTTTCGGCGCACTTCGCCATATCCTGAGCCGCTTTTGTTGAAATAGAACCTACATGTGCAATAAGGGTTACCCTGCTACCGGCTGCCTCTTTAACACATTTAAAAACTTCTTTTCTTTCCTCATTGGTAAGAAGCAAGCCTTCGCCTGTGCTTCCGCCTACATAAAATCCGTCTATTCCGTTTGCAATATTAAAATCAACCAAGCTTTTGATTGAGTCATATTTAATTTCTCCGTTCTTACCAAACGGTGTTAACAAAGCTGAAAATAAGCCTTTAAATTTTGAATTATCCATAATTAATTACCATAACTTTCCGCCTGAAATAATATTTAAACCGAACGGCCCGCAGGCAAAACCGCACGAAAATAAAATTTAAAATGAATTTATTCTCTGTTTTCAAATACTTTTGCAAATCTTTTTGTAATATCCATAGGCCGTGTTACCGCACTGCCTATAACAACAGCGTAAGGATTGCAATCAAGCGTTTTTTCAAGCTGAGATGTTTCCCAGATTCCGCCCTCCGCTATAACTTTGGCGTTTAATTCGCTTGTCATTTTTTTTAGCAAATCATAATCCGGTATTTGAATGCCGGCTGTATAAGGAGTATAGCTTCTCATAGTCGTGCCTATATAATCAAACCCCATCTTATCCGCGGCGCGCGCCTCTTCAAAATCAGAGCAGTCTGCCATAATTTCAGTCTTTGGAGCATTATCCCTGATATATTTTACCAAATCCTCAAGCTTTTCTCCGTTTGGGCGTTTGCGGTTTGTAGCGTCCAGAGCAATAACCTCACAGCCAGTTGAAATAAGCGCTTTAACTTCCTTAAGAGTAGGAGTTATATAAATATCGCTGTCATCATAAACTTCTTTAATAATTCCTATTACCGGAACATTAACCTCTTTTTTTATAGCTTCTATATCGGACACATAATTTGCCCTTATTCCCTTTGCACCTCCGAGAACAGCAGCTCTTGCAAAATAATGCATAATATTTAGCCCGTAAAGAGGTTCACCCTTAACTGCCTGGCAGGAAATAATCAAGCCTTTTTTTAAGTTTGCCATAAAATCCGCCCTTCTTAAATTTTGTATTATTGTATCACGCAGACTATACTTTTTCAACATATATTACGGCATTTATTTAAACAGATTGTGAATTGTTTCTAAAAGCCTGTTTATTCCTTTTCCGCTGCTCGCGGTTGATTTTATAACAGATGATTTAAATAAATTTGACAGCATCGCAGTATTTATTCTTATTTTCATTTTTTGCTTTGTCACAGAAATTAACAAGAACTATAAATTTTTTGCACATTCTTGAGCATTTTAATGCCTGAAACATATCTTTGCCGAGTTTTGTGGCGTCAATAACATAAATAACCAAATCAAATTGCCTTGACGCGGTTTCAATATCATATGTAAACGGCAAATCTAAAATTTCATATTCATTGAATTTATAATAATAGTATCCCTTTAAATGAGTATCCGGCTTTTTTTCCGCAAAACATCCCGTTATTTCCTCAAACACGGTTGTTTTGCCTGAATTTCTGTTTCCCATAATCGCAACTGTTCTGAAAGCGCTTATTTTATTGCCCGTCATTCACATTTCTCCTTTGCAAAATTATGATTATTAAGGCCGAAAAGCGGATTTTGCCATTACATTATGATATGATATTAAATTTTTAATGTTCAATTCATTATTCAGAAGCTTATTAAAAGCGGTTCGAAATAAAAAATTCCGATATTAAAACAAAAATATAACTTTATACTTTATTAAGAATCAAAACTATTGAATTTACATTTCTATAATGCTAAAATAAGAAAGAAATTATTTAGAAGAGGTATAATTTATGGAAAAACTTAAATATTTTGTTAACGGTGAATTTAAAGAATCAAACACGGATGTTTGGTATGACCTTCATAACCCGTCAACCGGTGAAGTCACTGGTCAGGCTCCATGCTGCACAAATGAGGAAGTGCTTTCGGCCATTGAAGCGGCAAAAGCAGCATATCCATCATGGAGAAATACTCCGGCAAGAAAAAGAGCGCAAATTCTTTACGAGGTTCGCCGGCTGCTTTTGGAGCATATGGACGAACTTACCATGCTTGTGTGCGAGGAAAACGGAAAAACATGGTCTGAAGCTCAGGGCGATGTGGGAAAAGCCCAGGAGGGCACCGAGCTTGCCATTCAGGCTCCGTCCCTAATGATGGGTGAAAGCCTTATGGACGCCTCAACCGGATTTGACACGGTAAAATACCGTGAGCCCATTGGAGTTTTTGCCGGAATCGTTCCCGTTAATTTCCCTGCTATGATACCTTTCGGATGGATGGCGCCCGTCTGCGTTGCATGCGGAAACACAATGGTGCTTAAAGCCGCTTCGCTTACGCCGCGCACAGCAATGCGAATAGGCGAATTATATAAGGAAGCCGGAATACCCGACGGAGTTATAAACATAGTAACATGCTCAAGAAATGAGATAAATACTATTCTTGAGCACCCCGATGTTAAGGGCATAACTTTTGTAGGCTCAACCCCGGTAGGCCTGAAAATATATGAAAAAGCAGCCGCAAACGGCAAAAGATGCCAGGCGCTTTGCCAAGCGAAAAACCATGCTTTGGTTATGGAGGACTGCGCGCTTGAAAGAACCGTTGCGGGAGTTATCAATTCCGCTTTCGGATGTGCGGGGCAAAGGTGCATGGCGCTTTCGTGCTGCGTTGTTCAGGAATCTATTGCGGATAAATTTGTGGCAGAGCTTAAAAAGCAGATTGAATCCGTTAACTGCGGCCCCGCGTGGGATAAAAGCACCCGTCTTGGTCCAATAACATATGAAAAGCACTATAAGGAAGTTTTGGCAGACATTCAAAAAGGTATAGACGAGGGAGCAAAGCTTGTTGTGGATGGAAGAAATCCAAAGCTTCCCGCCGGGTATGAAAATGGTTATTTTGTAGGAGCAACTGTTTTTGACAATGTAACAGAAGATATGACCATAGGCAGGGATGAAGTGTTCGGGCCTGTTTTGTGCATGAAAAGATGCAAAGACTTTGATGACGGACTTGCAATTATGAACGCAAATCCTTATGCGAACGGCTCTGTTATTTATACCCAAAGCGGATACTATGCCCGCCAATTCGCAAGATATACAGACGGCGGTCAGGTAGGAATAAATGTGGGGATACCTGTTCCGGTTGGCTTTGTTCCGTTCAGCGGTCATAAGCAAAGCTTTTTCGGTGACCTTCACTGCCTTGGGAAAGATGCTTATCGCTTCTTTACAGAAAGCAAATCCGTTACTCAGCACTGGTTTGACGAAGAAGAGAAAAAAGCAAAAGAGGTTGATACCTGGGACGGACTTCTTTAATTAAAAACAGATTAAATGAGTTTCAAGTAAATTTTTAAAGTACGAACATGCGTTAAACCGCTCAGCACGTAAAAATTTACAATAAAAAAATCCCCTGCGGCAGAATAAAATAAATGCCTTAGGGGATTTTTAATACCGCTCAAATATAAATAATTTAAGATGTATGAAAAATCAAATTAAATACAGTAAGTAAATCCGTGATTATTTATTACGGTGTCTTTTTTATAAAACTTATTGAATTTAATAACTAAAAATCTGTTTTGGCGTATGGTATGCAATATTCCCGCGAAATATTGATTATTTATTGCGGTTATTATATATTATCAATGCTGTATACTGTAAAAAAACAAAAACGGATTGAATATCAAAGGAAAATAATCATATGGGCTATATTATAGGTGTTGCATTACTTGTTTTTCTTATAGTTTTTATTATTCAATTAAAAAAAGCATATATTAATCACGAGCAAAAAGAAATTAAATATGCCGGCAAAAAAGGTGAATTAATGTTCCGGGATATGATACTCAATATTCTTCACAGTGATGATATTTTGTTGAATAATATCAATTTAAACGCAGACGGAAAGCAAACTGAAATTGATAACCTGATAATAAATAAAAACGGTATATTTATTGTTGAGATTAAAAATTATAACGGCAAACTCTACGGAAATGCTGATGATTACGAGTGGATAAAAGAAAAAGTTTCTCCTGGCGGTAATGTATTTACAAAGAAAGTGCGAAATCCAATCAAGCAAACCAAAAGGCAGATTTATATTTTGTCTAAATATTTAAAAAATAATAATATAAGAATTTGGATAAAAGGCTATAC
>JAJBVR010000180.1 GCA_020859725.1 Clostridiales bacterium
TCCATCACTATGGATATTCTTTTTACTATTGCAGTTTCATTTTACAATGCGCCTTTAAATTTATAATAAAATTATAATATAAAAAATATATAATAAAATTCATATAAAAAACTGAAATATTAATTGCAATGAAAATAAAATCAGCGGAAAGAAACAAATTTCAAACCGCTGATTTATTAATTATTTAGCAAGATCGCCCACAATCATCATATAATCGCCTATCATGGCTCCAAATTCCGGAGCGCCTTCCATTATAAGCTGCTTATCCTTAGTCATCTGAAGCATATCGCCTGTGCCCAAAAGAATCATCAGCGCATGCTGCGCCGTATCAAATTTCATACAGAAAAATGGTTTTGAACGCTTATATTCGCCTCTGCCCGCACGGGATTTTCCGGCTTTGACGCGAAGATACGCTGTGCATTCCGGATGATTTTCAACAGCCCACTGATAAACTCTGTCCGGGCTTTTAAGCGCCCAATCGTGAATATCGGGATGACCCATTTTGTTAAGCTGGCTTATACCGCTTGACAGCAGGTAAAAATAAAGCTTGCAAAGTAAAAGGCAAAGATTTTCATCTTCAGGAGGTTCTTTAATTCCGAGCAGACTGCTCATTTTTAAAAGAACCGCCATAAATTTAATAAACTTTCCGAAGGATTTTATTTTCATTTTCGGAAGCTTGCTCATATCGCCCTTCATAAACGCGTTCATTTTTTCCATAGAGGAAAATTCCAATTCCGCGTCAATTTTATTTTGACCGAAATATTCACCGAGTTTGCAGGACCATTCACCGTTTTCAACAACAAAATGCACTGCTTCCTTATCCTGTGCGTTAACCTTTGCCGAAACCTGATAAACCGCATTTATTCCTTTAAATTTTTCTGCAAGCTCCGGAACATCAGTGGCAATGGTTTTCATAAGAGGCAAAGCCCCTGCCATAAATATTTTATTTGTATAACGAGTTAAATCGCTTGCCATAATAACACAATCCTTTCGACTTTGATTTCAAAACAATAAACCGGAGTTAGAATTCATCATCCCAAGCATCGTCTGCTTCAAAATCACGGTGCATTACCTCTGCGATTGCTTCCGAGATGCCGTTAGCGTCTATTTTTGCAATAGACATTAAATCCTCATGCAAGCCAATAGTAGAAAATTCATCCTGATGACCAAGCATTTTAAAGGCGCAGGCTTTGCCGCTTTTGGCAACAACATCTGCCACAGCAGAACCCAGACCGCCCATAACCGTGTGATCCTCAACCGTTATTATTCTTCTTGTATCCATAACGGCCGCCATAACGGCTTCCTCATCAATGGGCTTTATTGTGTGCATATTAATTACACGAACCTTAACACCGGCATCCGCGTCAGCCATCTGAGCCGCTTGCAAGGCCTGATAAACGCATGAGCCGCACGCTATTACGGTAATATCCGTGCCCTCGTTCATTATTTTTGCTTTTCCTACCTCAAAATTACAATCCTCAAGATTTTTATAAATAATCTGATCAAATCCGCGGTTAATACGTATGTAAACGGGACCGTCGGTTGAATACGCCGCTTTAACAGCGTGATAGGTTTCAGCGCCGTCACAAGGGCAAATAACCGTCATATGAGGCAGACTTCTCATACACGCCATATCAATAAGTGCATGGTGGGTTGAACCTGCCTGACCGAAAGAAGTGCCGGCATGGGTTGCAATTATTTTAACAGGAACATTCTGATAACATATATCGGTGTGGATCTGATCCAGCGAACGCGCCGCAGTAAAAATAGCAAATGTTGAGGCAAAAGGAACAAGACCGTTTTTAGCCAGTCCCGCCGCCACTCCGAACATATTTTGCTCTGCTATTCCAACATTAAAAAATCTATCCGGGAATTTTTCACCAAACATACCTATTTTTGTTGATTTTGCAAGATCCGCCGTTAACGCAACAACCTCGCCGTGCTCCTCTCCGAGTTCACAAAGCGCTTTTCCGTAATACTCGGCAGTTGAAAGCTGAGTGGTTTCAGTCATAGTATAAGTCATACCGCTTGCCATTGATTACGCCTCCTTTTCAGCGCGTACGATACGCGCGTTATAATATTTATCAAGACTTGCATAACATTTTTCTGCTTTTTCATCGTCCAAAGCGCCGTAATGCCAATGATAATTATCTTCCATAAAGTCTATGCCGGCGCCCTTGAAAGTATCCATAACTATAGCGTAAGGCTGTGAGCCGCCGTTTTTATGATTATTAATTGCGTTTTCAATAGCGCTGTTAAGCTCTTTCATATTTTGACCGTCAATTCTTTCAACCTTAAAGCCGAAAGCTTCAAATTTTTTATCAATAGGCTCCACCTTCATTTCATCATCAACACGGCCGTCAATCATACATTTATTGTTATCTATCAACACAACAACATTTGAAAGCTTAAACTGAGCGGCGGTTTGGGCTGCCTCCCAGTTTGAACCCTCATTAAGTTCTCCGTCTCCGGTAAGAACATAATTCATATAATCTACGCCCTTTACTCTACCCGCAAGCGCGAAACCGCACGCCAATGAAAGTCCGTGCCCCAAAGAGCCGCTGGAGCAGTCAACACCTTTGATTTTATTGCAGTCAAGGTGCATTCCGAATTTAGAGCCTGTAAGATTGAAATTATGAAGCCCCTCAACATCCATAAATCCGTAATTACAGATAACCGGAGCGTATCCTACTGCGGCATGACCTTTAGAGAGAACAAACCTGTCTCTGTCCTCCATATCGGGATTATTGACGTCTAACTTCATAAAGCGATGATAAAGTATTGTCATAGCGTCCATAGCGCTCATAGCGCCGCCTATGTGGCCGGAGCCACCCAAAATTGTTGTTTGAACCGTTAGACGCCTTAATTCATCCGCCTTTTTTTCAAGACGAAGCCATTCGTCTTTATCAAACGGCTTATAATTTGCTGGCATAAATTTTCCTCCTTAAAAATATAAAACCAAATTAATTTAATTACTTTAATTCTTCCCTTTCAGGATGATTGGCGGCAACAACACCGAAAGCGTCTTCGGCAATGTCTATTGCCAGCTTAATATCATCATCGGTTATTGAAGCATTTATAAAATGATTATGATGCGATGCCAAGAAAAGTCCCCTGGAAACGCATTCAGCTACCCATTCCTGATGCAGCATAAGACTGTTATCATTTGCAATTCTCAAATAAAACAGCGCCGGTTCCCCGGAAACAACAAGATCAAAACCATGTTCACTCGCCGCGGCTGAAAATCCCTCTGTAATCTTTGTTCCTATTTTTCTGAACATATTGGGAATATCAAGTCTTTTCATTTTTGGTATGCAGGCAAGGCAGGCGGCAAAAGGCTCGGCGCTCATCCAATAGGAGCCTGTATATGTTACCGAAGAAGCTGTGCTTTTCATATGCTCGCCGCCGCATACGGCAGACATATTATAGCCGTTTGCAAGCGCCTTACAGAAGCATATCAAATCCGCCTTGATTCCGTAATAATGGTCTGAACCCGCAATATCCAACCGAAATCCTGTTCTTACATCATCAAATATTAAAACTATTCCTCTTTCGTCACAGAATTTACGAACCTCTTTCCAATAATCGGAAGTAGCGCATTCATTGTCCTTAAAATTACCGTGATCATATGGCTGTGCAATAAGGCCGGCTACATCGCCGCCGCATTCGTCATAAGCATCTTTAAGCGCTTCAATATCAAACCACGGCACAACAATGTTATTCTGCACTTCTTCCGGCAAAATTCCGGGATAGTCTATTTTCTGCGCCCACTGAAAATCGCCGTGGTAGTAGCCCTTAAGGAAAAGCATCTTTTTCTTTCCGGTGTGGGCTCTTGCACACATAACTGAAAAAGTTGTGGCGTCAGAACCGTTTTTCATAAAAAACGCCCAATCCGCCGAAGCAACAGTTTCTTTAAGCAATTCCGCGCATTCAACCATTTTGTATGACGGGGATGTGGTGCAGTTGCCTGTTTTGAGCTGTTCTATAGCGGCTCTGTCCACATCATCATCGCAGTATCCGAGAACATTCGGACCGTAAGCGCACATTAAATCCAAATATTTATTTCCGTCTACATCCCAAAAATATGTACCCTTGGCATGATCGCTCATCAAAGGCCATTTGCTTATAGGCAAAAACAGCCCTTCGCTCGGGCCGAGATGCCCGTAAACACCGGATGGAATAGCATTAAGCGCTCTGTCAAACCAAACACGGCTTTTATCATGTTTATATTCAGGATATTTACTCATAATCTTTTCCTCCCACTAAGCCAAATAAACGGCGACTCTGTCAAGAATCCTGTTAAGATTATCAACCATTGAAATCATACCCGCCATATAAATATTGCCCTTGCAAAGCTCCGCTATTGTAGAAACCGTGCCGTTAAATAAACCGTTTGCCAAATCCACGCTTGCAAACTCCATTATTGCCCTCGGTGATTCGGCTTTTTCCTTAATTGTGGTGAATTTATGGTTTTTAACGTAAACAGTTGCATAGCAAACATTTTTTATACCCATGGAAATTTTTCCGTCCACAGTACTCTGCGCGGTAAACATTGAAATGGAATCCGAATTTGCAAGCGCTGAAATAGCCCCCGCTATAGTGTAAAAAGTAAGTATTGTTGATTCTTCAAAAAAAGCTCTGTTTTTCAAATCATCGGCGGACGGTCTTAACAGCTTTGTAAGTCTGTCTGCAAGCTTTGTAAAAGGCCCAAGCAGAAAAGAAAGCACCTGCACCACGCCTTTTACCGGAATACCCGGCTTGCTGCTATCAATAAGCTCGTTAAATTTGCCTGGAGATTTAAAATTCATCTTACAGGTGCAGCCTGCCGATCCATCTGTAAATTTACAGCCGCTTTTAGAAAAATGAAATGTGCCGCAAGGTCCGTTTTCAACATCAAAGCAAAGTGAAACGGGAGATTTAAGACCTGAAAGGATTATTTTAGCCTCATCATCAATTTCACATAATTTTTCAAGAGTTGCAAGAACACCGTACATATTCACATATGCCATAGCCTTTGCTTCTTTCAAAACAATTCCTCCTTCTGTATTATAATACAAATAATCTTTGATAATTATATCACATATACTGAAATACATCAATTCAAAAGAATAACAAAATTTAGATTTTTATTTGGTAATATTAAATAAAAAGACGGGAAAAGACGGGAAAACGGCGCCTGAACAGCGCCGTTTACATTATAGTAAGAATCCCACTTTTTTCATTGCCTTATCAAGAATACGCTGAGAAATACAAATTGCTTTTTCCCTGCCTGCTTTTTGGCATTCTTTTAAATAATCCTTTTCCGAAATCAGGCGGTTAAATCTTTCCTGAACAGGCGCCAATTCCTCAACAACCGCTTCGCCTACCGCCTTTTTAAAATCGCCGTAACCTTTACCCGCAAACTCATTTTCAATTTCGGCAACGGGTTTTCCTGTAACAGCAGAATAAATGGTTATTAAATTATTAACTCCGTCCTTACCGGGAGCAAAGCGAACGCACATTTCACTGTCTGTAACGGCAGATTTAAATTTTTTCATAATTGTTTCGGGAGAATCGGTTAAATAAATTGTGCCCTTGGGGTTGGTATCCGATTTGCTCATTTTTTTTGCCGGATTCTGCAAACTCATAACTCTTGCTCCGTTTTTAGGTATGTATGCCTGAGGAACGGTAAAAACATTTCCGTAAATACCGTTAAATTGCTCGGCGATATCCCGTGTTATCTCAAGATGCTGCTTCTGATCGGCCCCTACGGGAACAATATCTGCTTTATACAGAAGAATATCTGCCGCCATAAGGCACGGATAGGTAAAAAGCCCGGCATTGATATTATCCCTATGCTGCGCTGATTTATCCTTAAACTGAGTCATTCTTGAAAGTTCTCCGAACTGAGTGTAGCAATTAAGTATCCACGCAAGCTGGCAGTGAGCCGGAACCTGTGACTGAATGAAAACTATTCCTTTTTCGGGGTCAAGCCCCAGTGCAAGAAGAATTGCGAAAAGCTCATCTGTTTGCTTTTTAAGCTTTTGAGGATCCTGGCGAACCGTAATGGAATGAAGATCCGCCACACCGTAAATTGTGTCAAACTCATCCTGAAAAGACGGCCAGCCTTTCATAGCGCCGAGATAATTTCCGAGAGTTGGAACGGACGTAGGCTGGATTAGCGAAAGGCTTCTTTTCCTTTTACTGGTCTGTGTGTTTGAATTTTCCATAACAATACCTTCTTATTCTAAAATCTGAAAATCAACCGTATATTTTTGCGGTTTCACCCATTATTTTAACTCCGCTTACAATATCTTCATCACTCGGAGTTGAAAAATTCACGCGTATATAGCTGCACGGTTTCTCATCATCAATCATAAAAGCCGTGCCCGGAACAACGGCAACATTACGCTTTAAAAGCCTGCTTACATAATCAAGCATATCCACATTATCAGGCAGCTTTGCCCAAATAAACAATCCGCCTTTAGGACGCACATATGTTATAAAACCGGAGCAATATTTATCCAGGCATTCACACATCAAATTAAGCTTGTGACTGTAAATTTTTCTTATTTTTTTTATATGCATATCAACATCATATTCATCAAACCATTTTGAAACAATCATTTGATTCAGCAAGCCGGTATGCACATCCGAAACCTGCTTGCCGATAGTAAACGACGGCGCTGTTTTATCGGGTACAACAGCATATGCAACTCTTATGCCCGGTGCAAGAATCTTTGAAAAGGAGCCGGCATAAATTACTATTCCGTTTTTATCCATGCTTTTTATTGACGGAATTTTTTCTCCGCTTACACGCAGATTTCCGTAAGGGTCATCCTCCAAGATAACAAGATTATTTTTAAGAGCGATATTATAGATTTGCTTTCTTTTTTCAAGGCTTAGAGTTGTTCCTCCGGGATTTTGAAAATTCGGAATAGTATAAATAAATTTAGCGTTTGGATTGGATTTTACGGCATTTTCCAGAGCGGCAACATTCATTCCGTCATCATCAATAGGAACGCCTGCCAAGCGGCATCCGTGTGAGCGAAAACAATTAAGAGAACCTATGAAAGAGGGCTCTTCGCATATAACGGTATCTCCCTGTGAAGTTAAAATTCTTGTTGTTATATCCATAACCTGAGTACCGCCGGAAGTTATTATAACAGAATCATTATCTGTTCCTATATTTTCACGCTTTTTCAGCCAGTTTTTAACAGTGTTTCTGAGAGGCTCATAACCCTCAGACACACCGTAAACGAGAGCGCTTACAGGATCGTCATCAAGTATTTCCGCGGTAACTTTTTTAACTTCATCGCATGGAAATGCTTCAACTGCGGGTGAACCGCCCGCAAAAGCTATCATTCCCGGAGCGCCGGTTGCCTTCAATATTTCCCTTACGGCAGATGGTTTTAAATTTTTAAACTTTTGTGAAAGTTCATACATTTTCATCACTCACTTTAAAATTTCATTAACAAATCGCTTTGAAGCATTTCCGTCACACAAAGACACAAATCTTTTTCTGAATGCCGAAAGCCTTTCATTTTCTGGCTTACATTCGGAAACAGCCCGTGCCAGCTCGTCCTGCTTAAAAACAACAGAGCCGCATGAATACTCATCATAATCAAAATAAAAGCCCCTTGAAGCTATATATTCATTTAAATCCGGAGCGTATAAAACAGCAGGATTTCCGATAATTGCATTTTCAAAAATGACGGAGGAATAATCTGTTACAAGCACATCCGTTACAAACAAAATATCATTAATTTCCCTTTCGTCACCGAAATCAAACACTTTGCCCGAAACCTCGGCGGGAATTTCAAATTTATTTTTTACGAAAGGATGCATCTTTATAATCACCGCCCATTCATCCCCAAGCTGTTGGGAAAAGCGGCTGATGTCCAAAAACTCTTCAGGGTAAAACGCGTCGTTAACATTCTGACACCTGAATGTGGGAGCGAAAAGGCAAATCTTTTTACCTTTCAAAAGGGGTTCCTTATTATAGATTCTGTTTTTTGTTTTTTCAATATATTCTTTATCAAAAAACACATCCGTTCTCGGAGTGCCAAGCGGCTTTATTCTGCTTTTATCAATTCCGAAAGCTTCGGCATAAATCCCCGATATTTCATCGGATGAAACGATTGCCTCCGTATAATTTTTATGGGTAAGCGAATTTTTTTCCGCGCTTGTTCTGCCGTATCCGAAACGTTTAAATGCGCACATAGCATGCCAAACCTGCACCAGATGCTGATTCTCACGGAGCTTGAGAACATAAACAAGCGGCTCAAAATCATCAAGAAGTATAAATTTACTTTGCGCGGCGGAATTTGCAAGCGTTTTAAAATCCGGAATATTTTTACCTGTAACAATT
>JAJBVR010000194.1 GCA_020859725.1 Clostridiales bacterium
GACGAGGATTAAAAATGACTGAAAAAGTTGAAAAAAGGAAAGCCTTTCTGATAAACTTTGCTTTTGCGGCGCTGATTTTGGGAATCATATATGTGTTTTTCAAATATATGTTTTGGATAACGGCGCCTTTTGTTTTATCATTCTTTTTTGCTGTGCTTTTGCAAAGACCAATACGATGGCTGGATAAAAAGTCAAAAAATAAATGCCATGCGCTTTGGGCGTTTGTGCTGGTTTTTCTTTCCATTGCAATAATTCTGATACCTATAATAACTATTATAGCGCAAATTGTTCAGGAAACCGGCAGTTTTATAAACTATTTAACACAACAGCTTTCTGATTTTCCAAGCTTTATGCAGCAGCTTCAGGAATCTCTGCTTAAGCTTCTAAGCTTTCTGCCGGACGGAATATATTCTACGGTATCGGAGCATATAACAAAGGCGATTACTTCAATAGTTCAGGATTTCGATTTAACCGCCATAGGTATTAACACAGATACAATAAAAAGCACAATTTCAACAGGTGTTAACGGAGTTTACAGCGTTGTAAAAAATGTGCCGAACGCCCTTATAGGAATAGTTATAGGCATTGTTGCCTTGATATTGTTTACAAAGGATTACAACAGAATCGTTCATTTTATACAGCTTCAGCTTCCCGAAGGGAAAAAAAATCTTTTGTTTGAAATTAAACAGGTATTTTCAAGCACAATATTGAAAATGATTCGTGCATACGGAATAATTCTGCTTATAACTTTCTGTGAGCTGTCAATAGGCTTTACCATTTTAACCGCCTTAAAAATAATGAGCAACGAATATATGTATCTTATTGCCGCGGCAATAGCAATTTTTGATATACTTCCCGTTGCAGGTTCAGGCGGCATTCTTATTCCTTGGGCGCTTATTTCATTTGTAACCGGAAATGTAAGCCGGGGAATAGGTCTTTTGGTAATGTATGCGATTATTACGGTTATACGCCAGTATATTGAGCCGAAAATCGTTGGCGACACACTTGGAGTTAATCCTATTGTAACTCTTGCCGGGCTTTATTTCGGCCTTAAGCTGTTTGGATTTACAGGAATGTTTATTGTGCCTATTTCAATAATGACATTAAAGGCATTTAATGACACCGGCAGAATACGCCTTTGGAAAACATCCCACCCGATAGATGAGGCTATGCTGAAAAAGCCGAAAGAAAAAAAGAAAAAAATTAAAAAAGATAAAAAATAAGATAACAAAAATCCTCCTGTGTAATTCAGGAGGATTTTTTATCGGTTTATATTTATACCGTTAATTAAAAACAGTAATATAATATTGATCTGTCAAAATCAAAATTAAACATTTATCATTTCCAGAACTTCCTCTTTTGTGCATAGACCCACTGAAGTATTAACGGTTTTTCCGTTTTTAATAACAACCAAAGTGGGAATGCTTTCTATGCCGAACATTGCCGCAAGCTGAACTTCCTCATCAACATTTACTTTGCCGATTTTTACATCTTCCGTTTCATCGGCAACTTCATCAACAATCGGCGACATCATTTGGCATGGTCCGCACCAGGTTGCCCAAAAATCAATAAGCACCGGCTTATCGGATTCCATAACTTCAGACTGAAAATTATCTTTTGTAATTGTTAAAACAGACATTTTTTAACCTCCTTTAATCCTTTGATTTGTAATAAAGCATACAGTGGCAAAAGCCTTCAAAATCAGGGTCTTTAATCTGATTTCTGAATTCTTCGCACATACATTTATATTCTTCCGTGCGTTTAATTCTGCACGGGCAGTAGCCGCCTGTGCGCTTCAGTCCTTTTTTGATTTTATCCACCATATTTTTATCCGGATTAAGATTAACAGCCACAGTATCCCTCCTCAAAAAATGATTAAACAAAATATTTAAGAAACCAAAATTTGATTTCCTTATGTATTATACCACTAAAAGACAAAAAACAAAACTATTTTTCATATGTTTGCAGAAATTCTTTAGTTCGTGCTTCCTTCGGATTTTCAAACACCTGTTGAGGCTTTCCCTGCTCCAGAATAACGCCGTTATCCATAAATATTACTTTATCTGAAACATCACGCGCGAATTTCATTTCGTGAGTTACTATAACCATAGTCATATTATCCGCGGCAAGACTTTTAATAACCTTTAATATTTCACCGGTTAATTCAGGATCAAGCGCAGAGGTTGGCTCATCGAAAAACAGCACTTTCGGAGAAAGGCACAGCGCTCTTGCTATTGAGACGCGCTGTTTCTGCCCGCCTGAAAGTTCGCACGGATAAGCATTTTTCTTATCGCTTAATCCAACCTTTTCAAGAAGATTAATCGCCTTATTATTTATTTCTTCAAAAATAATTTTTTTATTTTGCTTATAATCTTCCTTTTCTTTCGCAAGAAGCTTTGGAGCAAGCACAAGATTATCAAGCACACTGTATTGAGGAAATAAATTAAAATCCTGAAAAACTAGCCCGAAATTCAGCCTGTTTTTTCTTATATCTTTTTCAGAGCGCTTGGCTTTATCGGCCGAGTCAAAAATCAACTCATTATCAACATATATCTGCCCCTCATCAGCACGCTCCAAAAAATTCATACATCTCAGCAGAGTTGTTTTGCCGCTTCCGGATGAACCGATAACAGATAAGACCTCACCTTCATTTAACGAAAAAGAAATTCCTTTTAAAACATTGTTGCCGCCAAAACTTTTTTTTATATTTTTTATTTCTAAAATAGCCATAACTTATCCTTCATAATAATCCATTTTCTTTTCTATACGGCCGAAAATGATTGTTAATATTCCGCAGAAAACAAGATAAAACGCACCCGTGTAAAACAAAGGCCAAATAAGTCCCTGCATTTTTATATAGCTCTGAGCCATCCAAATTATTTCATAAACGGCTATAATTCTTGCAAGCGAGGTGTCCTTAACCAATGTTATGATTTCATTGCTCATAGGCGGAACAATTCTTTTTATCACCTGAAAAAGTACAACGCGGAAGAAAATTTGTGTTTTTGTCATTCCCAGCACCTGACCCGCTTCATACTGACCTTTGGGAATTGCCTCAATACCTCCGCGGTAAATTTCAGAAAAATAGCAGGAATAATTAATTACGAAAGCCAGCAAAACAGCGTTGAAACGCTCCATAAGATCCATATGAAAAATAAGACCCGGACCGTAATAAACAACAATAAGCTGAAGCATAAGCGGAGTGCCCCTTATTATCCAAACAAAAGCTTTTGTAATAATTTTAAGCGGCTTAAACCTGCTCATTGAGCCAAAACTGATTATCAGCCCAAAAGGCAGCGCGAAAAGAAGTGTTAAGAAGAAAAGCTTTGCCGTCATACCAAAGCCTTGAAGCAAACTTTCGGTAACTTCCAAAAAAGTGTTCATCAGTAATTTTACCTTTCAAAAATCAAGGCAGAAAGCAAAAAGCCCTCTGCCCCATTGTAAATTCAAGATACGAAATCAGGCAAGTGTAAGCCCGTATTTATCCGCAAGCGACTGCAAAGTGCCGTCTGCCTTTAATTCATCAATAATTTTATTTACTTCGGCGGTTGCATCCGAATTTTTTCTGAACCCTATTCCGTATTCCTCAGAAGTAAGCTTAAGTCCGGAAGCCAAATCAGCATAGCTTGTGCCGGATCCCGTCATTGCGTCCGCCATTGTTTTATCAATAACGCAAGCCTGAACAGAACCGCTTTCAACCTCCATCAGCGCATCCGATTGCGTTGAAACCGGGGTGCAGTTTTCGGAATAGCCTAAGTCTGCTATTGCAGATTCTCCCGCAGAGCCTGCTTCCGCGGAAAATGTTAATTCGGAAAGACTTTCCGTATCAGCATAATTTCCTACAACATCGCTTTTCATAACGAGCACCTGCTCATTTTTAACATAAGGATTCGTGCAGCTCATTGAAGAAAGAACTTCGGAAGTAAGCGTCATACCATTCCAAGCACAGTCAATACTTTTAGAATCCAGTTCAAGAGCTTTATTATCCCAGTCAATAACAACAAACTGAGGCTCAACGCCAAGCTTTTTACAAACAGCCTGAGCAAATTCCGTGTCAAATCCTGTCCAATTTCCGTTTTCATCCTTATAATTCATAGGCTCATATTCCGTTACACCTATAATCAATGTGCCCTTATTTTTTATGTGAGCAAGATCACTCTCATCAGAAGAATTATTTGATGAGCAGGCAGCAAAGCTTCCGGCAACAAAAAGAGCGCAAAGCAAAACAGCAAGAATTTTACCATTTTTTTTCATTTGTATATCCTCCGTAAATCAAGATAGATTTATTTTACCGTATTAGCACACTAAAGTCAAGGATAAAAACACAAACACCCTGCATTTTAAGCAGGGTGCATAAAATTAATTGCAGATAACATTAAAGGCCTGTGTTTTCCGCTATATATTTTCTTGCTTTAACGGCATATTCAAAAGGACTTGCTTTAGCGGGATCCTGCTCCGCCTCCACAACAACCCAGCCTTCATAATCATTGCTGCCGAGAATATCAAATATCGGTTTAAAATCAACATCGCCGTCTCCCGGAACGGTAAATACACCCGCCCTGACAGCATCAAGAAAGCTCATATGATTCGGCACAACCTGGTTGTTATAAACATCAAGGCGCACATCCTTCAAATGAACATGCTTTATACGGTTTATATATTTTTTAAGCACGGGGATTGGGTCTATGCAGGCAAATGTAAGATGCCCGCTGTCAAAAAGCAGATATACCAAATCGGGATTTGTAAGTTCCATCAGCTTATCAATTTCTTCAACGGTCTGTACTCCGGTGCCCATATGATGATGAACCGTGAAATACATACCCTTTGATTTCGCGTAAGCGCCCATTTCGTTAAATCCCTTTGCCACGGTTTTCCATTCCTCATCGGTATAATACGGTTTTTCGTCCAAAATAGATTTATCAAGGCGGCCCTGAATTGAATTTCCCTGTTCCGAAGCTCCTACAACCTTGGCGCCCAGCTTATAAAGCTTATCACAATGCTCTTTAAAAGCGTTAATTGTTTCTTCATACGGTTTTGAAGTTAAATAAGAAGAAAACCAGGCGTTACAGATTTTAAGCTTTCTTATATCCAAATATTTTTTCAATTCATCCGCGTCAGGCGGATATTTATTTCCTATTTCAGTTCCCTCGAATCCCGCAAGGGACATTTCGCTTAAGCACTGCTCAAACGTGTTCTCGGCGCCTAAATCGGGCATATCATCATTTGTCCAGCCGATAGGCGCTATGGCAAGTTTAACTTTATTTGAATCAAGCATATTTTTATTACCTCTCAAAAAATATCAATAATCAAAAGTTTCTTTTATATGTTTTTGCATATCGTCATACGCTGCGGCAACCGTTTTGCTTTTTGAGACCTCAGCCACGCCTACTCTCCACCATGACTCAAATCCCGGAGTCATGGTTTTAGGCAGCACTTTTATATCGAAAACAACCGATTTAGTCTGCTTTGCGGCGTCTTTAAGTGCATTGCGAAGTTCATCCGATGTACGTATCGTATAGCTTTTAGCTCCGTAGCCCTCTGCTATTTTGGCAAAATCAACCGCAATTTCATCACCGTCAAGCATACCTGTAACGGGATTTCTTGCTCTGAACACCGTGCCGAAAGTATCCGTGCCCTGATTGTTTTGAAGATTTTCAATACAGCCCCATCCCATATTATCAAAAAGGCAAATATTAATTTTAAGATTTTCCTGCAGGGCAGTATACAGTTCAGAATGCCCCATAATAAAAGAGCCGTCTCCGCAAAAAGCATATACCTCGGCTTGCGGTTTTGCAAGCTTTGCACCCAATGCGCCGTTTACCTCATAGCCCATATTTGAATATCCGTATTCCATATGATATGTGCCTCTGTTTTTAGGGCGGAACAGGCGCTGCATATCCCCGGGAAGAGAACCAGCCGAGCCAAGGGCAATATCTTCATTTTCCATAAATTCATTTATAATGCCCAAAGCAAGCGTTTGATTTAAACCGCCCTCAAGCTCTGTTGAATAGTATTTATCAACTATAGAATCCCATTCGGCTTTTGCCTGCGTAATTTCATCCTTATATTCGCTTCTATATCCTTCCAAAGCGCCTGTGATTGCAGAAAGCGCTTCTTTTGCGTCCGCCACAACAGCTTCGGCATCCATTTTATAAGCGTCAAACGGGCACACATTAATACCAAGCACTTTTCTGTTTTCATTAAAAAGCCATTTTGATGACGTTGTAAAATCAGAAAATCTGGTGCCGACTCCTATAACAAGATCAGCGTCCCGGCCTATAACATTAGCGGCTTTCCCTCCGGTAACTCCTATACCGCCCAAATTCAGCGGATTGGACCAAGGCACAAGACTTTTTCCTGCCTGAGTTTCTCCGATTGGTATATTATACTTTTCCGCAAATTCCAGAAGTTCTTTTTCTGCACCGCTGTAACGAACACCGCCGCCGCAAACAATTATGGGTTTTTTTGATGATTTTATAAGATTTACCGCTCTGCTTACCTGTGAAGCCGTTACAGGTCTTCTGTCCATATGCCAAACACGCTTTTGCAGGAAATGCTCCGGATAATCATATGCTTCTCCTTCAACATCCTGGGGCATAGCAAGGCAAACAGCTCCTGTATCGGCAGGATCGGTGAGAACGCGCATAGCGTTTATACAGGCCGTCATAAGCTGTTCCGGCCTTATAATCCTGTCAAAATAATGGCAAACGCCTTTAAAAGCGTCTGTTACTGTTCTGCCGTAATTATCAAAAAACTCCGCCTGCTGAAGCACCGGGTCAGGCTGGCGGCAGGCAAAAGTATCCCCGGGGAGCACAAGAAGCGGAATTCTGTTTGCAGTAGCGCAGCCGCAAGCCGTAACCATATTTGTTGCTCCCGGTCCGATGGAGGAAACGCACGGAATAATTGCTTTTCTGTCCATCTGCTTGGCATAAGCAACTGCTGCCAAAGCCATATTCTGCTCGTTTTTACCCTGATAAAATTTTAAATTGTGGCCGCCCTGCTCAAGCGCCTGACCGACTCCCACAACACAGCCGTGACCGAATATTCCGAATATTCCCGAAACGAATTTTGTTTCTGTGCCGTCACGCTCAATATATTGATTATCAAGAAATTTTACGAGCGCCTGAGCCATTGTTAATCTTTCTCTTTTCATATGTATCAGCCCTCAATTTCGGAAAGTTTAACAGGTCTGTGCTCCGCAACGGATTTTTTAGCCGCAAGCCCCAGTCTGAGCGCCTCCAAGCCGTCATACACAGTGGTTTTGATTTGCTTATCATTTAAAACGCAGTCAACAAATTCCGCCATTTCATCTGTAAAAGACTGCATATATCTTTCAAGGAAGAAATACAGCGGTTTATCGGAAATATTTCCGTTCTCACCGATTACGGAAACATTTGTGGGCGTGTCGTTTGCCGCCGAAGCCTGAGCCTTTGAACCGAAAACCTCCAGACGCTGATCATATCCATAGGAAGCCTTGCGGCAGTTATCAATAACACCGATTGCGCCGTTTTTAAACTTGAGGGAAATCAAAGCGGTGTCCGCATCTCCTGCTTTTCCTATTTCCGGATCAACCATAACGGCGGCATTAGCGTAAACCTCTTCAACCTCTGCGCCTATGAAGCGGGCCATATCAAAATCATGCACTGTCATATCAAGAAAGATTCCGCCCGAAACTTTAACATATTCGATTGACGGCGGTTCGGGATCACGGCTTGTGATTTTAATTGTTTGCAAATTACCGATTTCACCTTTATTTTCAAGGCGTTTAATTTGCGCGAAATTATGATCATAGCGCCTGTTGAATCCTATTTGGAGCTTAACTCCCGCTTTATCCACGGCTTCAATAACCTTTTTTATTTTTGCAACGGTTAAATCAACCGGCTTTTCGCAAAAGATATGTTTGCCTGCAAGCGCCGCCTTGCACGCAATATCAGCATGAGTATCTGTTGAAGAACAGATAAGCACCGCATTGATTTTCGGGTCGTTTAAAACATTATGATAATCTTCATAATAAGCGGGTATTCCCAAATCCTGAGCAACCTTTTTTGCCCCGTCAACATAAATATCTGAAATCGCAGCAATTTCCGCCTGCGGAATATGATAGGTTATCGACTTAGCGTGAACCTGACCAATACGCCCCGCACCGATAATTCCTATTTTAAGTTTTTCCATAAATTTTACCTCTTTAAATAAATTTTTGCACAAACGGCAAATATATCAGCATTATTATCATATCATACGAAATACACTATTT
>JAJBVR010000189.1 GCA_020859725.1 Clostridiales bacterium
TTTGATGATTAAAAATCGCTTTGTTAATTTCCAAATAATAAAATGTTCCTGCAATAAAAAATATTACGAAAAATAAAAAGTAAAAGCAATACAGGCAAATAAGCCGTTTTCTGAGTTTGTTTTGCATAGTTTTCTCCTCCTGGTATTACATGTGTTTATGGTGTATTTAAAGTATATAGTTTATTAGAAGCATTGTTAATGCAATAAATTTCTTAGAAAACTGTTTTTTACTTGATTTTTATTCTAATTTATTTTAATGTATAATTAATATGTTTTGCGCGGAGGGTCAAATTTTGAAAAAAGAAAAGTCTTTTTATATCAGCGATTTCTTTAAAAGCTTTTTTAAAGCATATAATATTCCGATTATGATTTATTTGTTTATGAATATAATTTGCGTATATTTGGGAGTTGCTTTGTTTCCTTATTTATGTTCGCGTATTTTCAGCAGTGAAAATATTATTGCCTTGGCAGATTCCGTCACTTCAGCGTATTATATTTATTGCGCGGTTTTTATTTTTATTGTTTATTTTTTATCAGTGTTTTTCTCATTGTCTCCGTTGGGCGAATGGGCGCTGAGAAAAAGGATGCGCTGCAAAAAAATAAAAAATTCTGCTGTTGTTAAAAGAATTTACCCGCTGTTTAAAGAAGTCTATCTAAGAGCAACACGTCTTGATTCGTCTTTGACGGACGGTGTAAAGCTGTTCATTCAAGCGGATAATTCGCCAAATGCTTTTGCTGTCGGCAGAAAATCCGTTTGTGTCACTACCGGGTTGCTTAATTTAACAGATGATGAAATTAAAGGTATTCTCGGTCATGAATTCGGTCATCTCGCACATAAAGATACAGATTTAAATTTGGTGGTTAATATTTCAAATGTTCTTATAAATATAGTTTTTTTGATTTTGTGGATGTTTGTAATTTCGCTTGCCTTTGTATTTAAAGTTTATTTTTTGATGCTTTCTTTTATGTCTGAAAACAAGCATTCATCTTTTCGGGAAACACTTATGCAAATTATTTTTTTATTTGCTGTGTTTGCCGTGGTTAATATAATCCGACGCGTTTGGTTTTCTTTAGGAAATCTTTTGCTGCTTGCCTCAAGCAGAGGAAAGGAATATAAAGCAGATGAATTTTCATGCTTGCTTGGATATAAAAGCGGAATGCTTTCTTTTTTTGAAATGCTTCCGGATTCCGGGAAAAAAGGAAAATTAAGGCACTTTATCTCTTCAATTTCAACTGTCGGCGCAACCCATCCGGCGGCATGGAAAAGAATAGAAGCGGTTGAAAAATTCAAATACACCGGGGAACTTAAAAAATTTTAATTTTAATATAGTTGCTGTAAAATATTAATTTTTTATCAGGAGAAAAGTTATGAATCAATTTTCAAGAACGCAGCTTTTGCTAGGCAAAAGCGCTGTGGAAAAGCTTTATTCAAGCAGAGTGGCGGTGTTCGGTATAGGGGGAGTAGGCGGCTTTGCGGCAGAGGCTCTGGTAAGAAGCGGAGTCGGAACTATTGATTTAATTGATAAAGATAAGGTAAGCCCGTCAAATTTAAACCGCCAAATAATAGCAACGCATAAAACGATAGGCGCAGCAAAAGTAGACGCGGCAGAGGAACGCTTTCGTGATATAAATCCAAATATCAAAATTAATAAATATCCTGTTTTCTATCTTCCTGAAACAGAATATTTGATTGACTTTGATTTATATGATTATGTGATTGACGCTATAGACACTGTTGCAGGTAAAATCTCAATAGCAGTAAACGCTCAAAAATGGAATGTTCCCGTAATCAGCTCAATGGGAGCGGGAAATAAGCTTGATCCCACCGCATTTGAGGTTGCCGATATATATGAAACTTCAGTTTGCCCTCTTGCCAAAGTAATGCGAAGGGAACTGAGAAAAAGAAATATAAAAAAACTAAAGGTTGTTTATTCCAAAGAAGAACCGATAACTCCGTATGAATATCCGGAATGCATTGAAGATGAAAGCGGAAAAAAAAGAATACCCGGAAGCGTTTCTTTTGTTCCTTCTGTTGCCGGGCTGATAATAGCGGGAGAGTTTATAAAAGATTTAATTAAAAATATTTAGTTTTGCAAAATAAAAGCCGTTTATTAAAATCATTTATTTATAAAAGTATGTTCAAATTTTCGGTTGCTTTTATATATGAGCATTTATACAAACTATTCCCGTTGTAGTGATGTCAATTATGCCGTAATCGGAGTTTTCAACAGCGCCGGGATTAAAAAGATGTATACCGTTAATATAATCGTGAAAAGGAATGTGAGTATGACCGAATACTGCAATATCGGCTTTTTTATTTTCGGCCGCGTTTAAAATATCGTCGTACCCCATTTTAACATAGTATGTGTGACCGTGGCAAAACAGAATTCTTTTCCCGCCGGCGTTAATTAACTGCTCATCGGGGGCGGAAGAACTCCAATCACAGTTGCCGCGGACTTCCTTTATATTAAGCCTGCTTTTATAAAAGATTTTTGCGTCTTTCAAGTCAAGGCCGCTGTTTGAATCTCCCAAATTTATAAATAAATCAGCCTGCTCTATATGCTTTTCAATTATATCAAAAAGCAATCTTCTGTTTCCGTGGCTGTCTGAAGTAACAATTATTCTCATTCATAACTCCCAGTTTATTTTCATAAATATTATTATATCATATAAAAAGGGGGAATACAATGAGTGAATTTAATCTTAACGATAATGATGTCAAAAAAATTGTGAAAAATGCCTCTAAGCAGTCCGGAGTTGATATAGGAAAAATGAAGAAAGCAGCGGATGAGGGAAAACTGGATGATTTTATAGGAAAGAATCTTTCTCCGGACGCAAGCAAAAAATTAAAGCAAGTGTTGTCGGATAAATCCGCCGCTAAAAAAAATTCTTGAAACAAAGGAGGTAAAAGAACTTCTAAAAAAATTTCTGAAGTAATATGATATGGATAATATAAACGATATTATATCAAGCCTTTCCGCCGATGATATAAATATGCTTAAAGGTGTTGCGGCGTCAATTATAGGCGATGAAGGCGGTAAAAGCGAGCCAAATCAAAATTCCGCGCAGCACGGTGAACAGGTAAATCAAAACGCCCTTGGGAATTTGGGGTTAAATTCCGAAGATTTTAATATGATGATGAAAGCTAAATCAATATTTGACAAAATGAATTCAGCGTCAAATAAAAATACGGATTTGATACTTGCTCTTAAACCGCATCTTTCTCCGGAAAACAGAAACAAAGCGGATACGGCGGTTAAAATTCTTAAACTGTTTGATGTTTTACCAATGTTAAAGGAGCTGTTTTAAACGGCGGCTTTTTCAAGAAACGATATTGAGGACGCTAAAAGACGCGTGCGGGAAATGCACGAAAAAGCATCGTCATATGTTAATAATTCTGAAACACCTGATTCGGCGGAGGAAAAAATAAATGGAGATGAAAAAGAAAAAAATAAAAGCAATTTTAATTCGCGCTCGATTTTTTCACAATTAAACAATGAAAAAAATTCTGATGAAAAATCAGACGATTCATCACTTATGCTGTTAATATTGCTTATTCTGCTCTCACAGGACGGAGCGGATGATAAAATGCTGCTCGCTTTGCTGTATCTGCTTTTTTAGCGGGCAGCTGATTATTTTATTAAATAAAATCCATATTTAGTTTTAAATTTGTTAAATAAATATATTATGGAAATAATTGTATTATTGTGTTATTATATTAAATACTGGTATTTATATTGCTATGGAGGTTTAAAATGGCTGATTTTGAAACAAAAACTATATGCGGCGGCGCGGAAATCGTTTCTGTTTTCGCCGACAGGTTTAAAACAAATGAAATTTCCGTTTCGTTTTTTCTTCCGCTTTCCAAAGAAACGGCTGCGGTAAACGCGCTTGTTGTTATGCTGCTTTCAAGAAGCTCGGAAGAATATCCCGATATGCTGACGCTGAATAAAAAGCTCGCATCGCTTTACGGAGCTCAGATTAATGCTTCTGTTTCTAAAACAGGAGAGCTGCAGCAGCTTAAAATTGATATTTCATCACTTGATGGTAAATTTGCTCTTGATAATGAGGATATTGCGTCTGAATGCGTAGAAATGCTTCTTTCAATGATATTTAAGCCGAAATTGGATGCAGGCGGCATTTTCCCGCATGAAAATATTGAGCGTGAAAAACGTGTTCTGATTGAAAAAATTGAAAGTGAAGAAAATGAAAAACGTGTTTATGTTTTAAGAAAAACAGAGGAAGCTATGTTTAAAGGAGAGCCTTATTCGGTTAATAAATACGGAACTAAAATCGATGTTGAAAAGATAACGGCACAGTCTGCATACAATGCGTGGCGAAACATCCTTAAAAAAGCTAAAATTGTTTTAACGGTTGTAGGAAATACAAATGCGCCTGAAGCCGCGGATATGCTGCGGGAAAAGCTTTCTGAAATAGAAAGAGATTATACCTGCCTTCCAAAGGCTGTTTTTATTCCGAAAGCGGAAAAAACTCAAACTTTAACAGAGCGTATTGACGTTAAGCAGGGAAAGCTTGTTATGGGTTTTCGAGTTGACGCCGAGCCGGGAAATCAAAAGATTGCTGCCGCAATGCGTTCGTTTGCCGATATTTTCGGAGGGGGGCCTTATTCAAAGCTTTTTGCAAATGTAAGAGAAAAAATGAGCCTTTGCTATTATTGCTCGGCAAGATATGACCGAAGAAAAAGCTTTTTGATGATTCAAAGCGGATGCGAAGAAGAAAATATGGACAAGGCGTGCTCGGAAATTTTAAATCAGCTTGAGGAAATAAAAAAAGGCAATTTTGATTATGAGTTTTCATCTTCAAAAATCGCACTGACGGACACGCTCAATTCTGTGTATGACACTCCTGAAAATCTTGAAGCGTGGTATTCGGCGCAGGGCGCTGATGATATATATAAGAGCCCGGAGGAAAGCGCGGCGGAAAATGATTCGGTAACAAAAGAACTTGTTGTCGAATGTGCAAACAAATTGACTTTGGATACAGTTTATAAACTTGTTTCTTTAAAGGAGGATAAATAAATGAAAACTATTAAATCAGATGTTCTCCGTGAAGAATACTACGAAATAGACCATAAATCAGGGCTTAAAATTTTTGTTATGCCTAAAAAAAATTATAAATCAACTTATGCCGTTATAGGCGCTAAATACGGCTCGATTGACACTTGTTTCAAAAGAAGCGATTCCAAAGAGTTTACCGAAGTGCCGGAGGGAATAGCGCATTTCCTTGAACACAAGCTTTTTGAAAGTGAAGAGCTTGATGCGTTTACAAGATACGCGCAGACCGGAGCGTCTGCCAATGCTTATACCTCTTTTGATAAAACCTGTTATCTTTTTCAGTGCTCCGACAGATTTGAGGACAGCCTCAGAATCCTGCTTGATTTTGTAACTCATCCTTATTTTACTAAGGAAACCGTTCAAAAGGAACAGGGAATAATCGGTCAGGAAATAACAATGTATTATGATGTGGCAGGCTGGATGAGTACATTTAATCTTTTAAAATGCCTTTATAAAAATCATCCGGTAAGAATAGATATTGCCGGCACGGTTGAATCAATATCTCAGATAACCGATAAACTGCTTTATAACTGCTACAACACATTTTATAATCTTAATAATATGGCGCTTGCGGTCGCAGGCAATGTTGATGTTCACAAAGTAATTGAAATTTGCGATGAACTGCTTGAAAAAGCTGATGATATTAATATTGAACGTAAATTTGCCGATGAACCCCGCGATATAGTAAAACCGTATGATGAATATTATTTGTCTGTTGGAATGCCCGTTTTTTCGTTTGGCTACAAAGAAGCCTGTGTTACTCCCGAACGCTCTGTTAAAGAAATTGTTGAAATGAATATTTTGCTTGAAATAATTGCCGGTGAAGCTTCTGAATTGTATGATAGATTATTTAAGCAGGGCTTGATAAATACAAGCTTTTCAAAGGAATATTTTATAGGCAACGGCTATGAGGCGGTTATTTTTGACGGAGAGAGCACAAACGCGAAAGCGGTAAGCAATGAAATAAAAAAAGAAATTGCCAGACTTAAAGCCCATGGAATTAATTCCGAAAGCTTTGAGGCGGCAAGACGCAGTCTTTACGGTAAGGAAATAATGACGTATAATGATATAGATGATGTTGCAAACGGAATGATAGGATGCTTTTTCGGAGGATACGGAATATTTGACGCCGTTGATATATTCAGAAGCGTTTCAAAAACAGATATTGAAAATCTTCTTGCAAATAAGCTTGATGAAAATTACAGCGCGTTGTCAATAGTAAAATCAAAGGAACAATAAAGGTAAAAAATATGGGAAATTACACTACGGTATTTTTTGACGGATTGGGTATTCAATTTGATTTGCCGTCTGTTGCGTTCACTATAGGCGGTTATGAGGTTCATTGGTATGGAATAATAATCGCCTTTGGGTTTGCGCTTGCTGTTATTTACGGCGGCAGAATGGCATATAAATGGAAAATGAGTCTTGACGGAATGACGGATGTTTTAATTTGGGGCACTCTTTTGGGAATTATATGCGCCAGGGCGTATTACGTTGCGTTTGAATGGGATTATTACTCCGTTCACAAGAACGAAATTATTGCGATTTGGAACGGAGGAATCGCAATTTACGGCGGTATAATAGGAGCAATCATAGGCGCCGCCATAGGATGTAAGATAGGGAAAATTGATTTTAGAAATTTGCTTGATATCGGGGCGCTGGGTTTGCTTATAGGTCAGGGCATAGGAAGATGGGGTAATTTTTTCAATCAGGAAGCATTCGGCACAAATACAGATACAGCGCTGTTTAGAATGTGGTCTGAAAAAATAAGAGATAATATTATTCAAAATCAAGATACTATGCTGGCTAAAGGCTTGCAGGTCGACCCAAACAGAGCGGTTCATCCAACCTTTTTGTATGAAAGCGTTTGGTGTTTGCTTCTGTTTTTGGCTCTTCATATTGTTATAACAAAATATCGCAAATTTAAAGGAGAAGTATTTTTGCTTTACGGAATAGGGTATGGCCTTGAGAGAATGGTTGTTGAGGGAATGAGAACGGACAGTCTGTATATAGGTTCGTCAACTGTTCGTGTAAGTCAGCTTCTTTCCGCGGTGGTTGTTGTTCTGTTTGCCGTGTGGCTTGCGGTTTGCCTTGTTAAGCTTAATAAGGGCACTCTGCAAAGAAAATATTTAATTAACCCTCCGCCTGTTTTACCTGTTTACGCGGAGTATAAGAATACTTATAAATATTCACCCGGAAAAAGCTGTTCATCGGTTAAAGATTTTTTCAGTGTTATAAATAATTAGGAGATAGATATGGCTGTTATTGACGGAAAAGCCGTTTCAAAAGCGGTAAAAGAACGTGTTGCAGAAGAAACGAAAAAATTAAAGGATACTGCCGGAATTGTTCCCGGGCTTGCTGTTATTATAGTGGGAGATGATTCTGCGTCTCAGGTGTATGTTAAAAACAAGGAAAAGGCTTGTGCGGAGGTTGGATTTTACAGTGAAAAATTCTCTCTTCCCGAAAATACAACTCAAAATGAGCTCAATGCTCTTGTAGAATCGTTAAATAAAAGAAATGATATAAACGGAATATTGTGCCAGCTTCCTTTGCCGCCTCATTTAAATGATAAAGAGGTTATTAATCTTATTGACCCTATTAAGGATGTGGATGCCTTTCATCCCGTCAATGTAGGGGCGATTATGATAGGCGATTATAATTTTCTGCCATGTACTCCTGCCGGTATTATGGAACTTATTCATTTTGCAGGCGTAAGCGTGGAAGGAAAAAAGGCCGTAGTTATCGGAAGAAGCAATATTGTAGGAAAACCAATGGCTATGCTTCTGCTTCATGAAAACGCCACTGTTGAAATTGCTCACTCGAAAACCGTTAATCTGCCCTCTGTAACAAAAGAAGCGGATATACTTGTGGCTGCGATAGGAAAGCCTAAGTTTGTTACGGCGGATATGATTAAAGATGGCGCTGTTGTTATTGATGTTGGCATGAACAGAGATGAAAACGGAAAACTTTGCGGAGATGTTGATTTTGAAAACGCGGCTGAAAAGTGTTCATTTATTACTCCTGTTCCCGGGGGTGTTGGCCCTATGACAATTTCAATGCTTATGCAAAACACATTAACGGCTGCCAAAATGCAAAACGGCATTAACTGATTTTACATAGTTTTTTCATAAATCGGGTTAATATTT